>NZ_JADEWY010000039.1 GCF_015207375.1 Coleofasciculus sp. LEGE 07092
GTCTCCTTGTCCCCCTTGTCTCCATCATTTCCTTCTTCAGGCACCGTAATAAGCGGGTTCATTCCCAGGCTTCCATTTGATGTTGCAACCGATACTGGGCTTTTGGTCGGAGTCAACTGGAGAGTTTGCCAATACTGCATCAATGGCAGCTCGCAAATCTTTCCCGTTAATGGGTTTGTCGTTACCGGGACGGCTATCATCAAGTTGACCCCGGTAGACTAATTTGCGATCGCTCTCGAAGAGAAAGAAGTCTGGGGTACAAGCGGCTGTATAGGTTTTGGCAGTTTCTTGGCTCTCGTCGTAGCACAAGGGAAAGGTAAATCCCAACTGCTGTGCCATTTCTTTGAGCTTGTCCGGGGCATCGTCTGGGTAGTTGCCGGCATCGTTGGCGCTAATTGCCACAATACCGACATCAGCATTGGCATAATCCTTACCAATTTGTGCGAGTTCCCCCTGTATGTGCTTGACGAAGGGACAGTGACGGCAGATAAACATCACGAGTAATGCCTGCTTGCCCTCAAATGTCTCTAGGGAAATGGTCTTGCCGGATACGGCATCCGACAATTGGAAATTTGGGGCTTTGGTGCCTAAGGGCAACATTGTTGAGGCAGTTCGTGCCATTGTCTAGCTCCTAAATTACGGCGCTGCTATTTATTATTCCTCTACTCTTGCCAAAAATGCCAGAGATGGGCAGCAATATCTGTTGGCTACGGGTAAGAGTGAGTGTTTACCAAATTTTTAGTCATTTATGCTCACTTGCCTATTTTATTAATTTTTTATCAAAATTGCATAATTTTCAAGCAAAAAATCATCCTCATTAATGGCTTATGTCTTGCGGCAATTAGTTAATATATCGAAATAATTTGGTGATAAGCTATTAAACAAATTCGGCTATTTGCAAACTTTTATAGCAACTGCCAAGACGGTTAGGACATATATGAATTTAGTAGAGACGTTCCGGCGGAACGTCTCTACCAGAGTTTGTCCTAAGATATGTGTCCACTGCTATATATGTGAAACTATCGGTTAGGTTTATTGGCTAAAAAAATAGTTTTCCGTTGAGAAAACTTGGTTTGTTATAGGTGTAACGTATCTATTTTTAGGGATAGGATATCCCTGAATTTAACATTTCTGCGTTAGAGGAAGGAGGAAAGGAGAGAACAAATCGTTAACCTTCCCTTTTCCCTCTAAAATAAAACGTGCGATCGCTTAACTCATAAATCCTTAGTCATCTTAGTCAACAAAAGCTCAGTATCTAGCAAAAAGACAGTGAGCGATGCTGAATCTTGGGGAATTACAGCAACATGACGGGCGATATCTACTGTCTCAGAACGGCGGTAAGACTCGGGTAAAAGGCGAACGGCTGATAGCGGTACATCCATTAAGATCGGTGTATCAGTAACGGGAATACCGTAAAGCTCACCCATTTTACTCTGCACGGTGACTAGATAACCCCGTTGCTCAGAGTCAGAGGGTTGCTCAGATTTGAAAAATCGCTGATACAAGTCGAGTACCGTGATTTCTTGATTATCAATATGAGAGACTCCCACTTGCTTAATCCCGCTCCCATACACAGGGGTGCGATTCAACACCTTGTAGACTGATTCAATCGGTAAAGCGAGATTGAGGTTGCCAATGATAAACACAATTAATTTCAGAATAGATGGAGCTTTCTCTGGCTTTGTTTGTTGAAACTCATCAGATTGGGAGTTGACCAAATTACTATTCATAGTCTAGAAAGTACTTGAGAAAACGTGATGATTAGTTTTTGCAGAAATAGGGAGTAGGGAATGGGGAGTAGGGAGTGGGGAGTGGGGAATGGGGAGTAGGGAGTGGGGAGTAGCAAGAGTTCTATTGAATAGATGCTTTCGGGTTGTTTTCACGGATGATGTCTTTGATCGCCCGTAAAAACTCTTGTTCAAGGTAAGGCTTGGTAAAGTAAGCGCTAGCACCGAGCTGCATGGCTAACCATCGATGCTTGTTGCTGCTGCGAGAAGTGAGCATGGCGACGGGAACTTGGGACAGTTGAGAGTCTTGGCGGCGTTGAGTGAGAAACTCAAACCCGTTCATATTGGGCATTTCAACATCGCAAATCACCAACTGCACTGATGCACTTTGCCGCAACCGTTCGATCGCTTCGAGCCCATCCCGTGCCTGCAAAACCCGCAAGCCTGCTCGTTCCAACGTCAGCGCTAGGGTTTGCCGCAGGGCAACGGCATCATCAACTACCAATACCGTAGGAGCTTGAATCGTTCTGCTAGCATCGAATCCCCCAGATCCATCCACCACACTGTCATTAGACAGATCCAAACTAGTATTCGGAGTTGCCTCCGTCGTTTGCCCGTGGGAAAATTCCAGTAAAGCAATAGCATCAAGTACCGGAATCACACTACCATCGCCCAAAATGGTGCAGCCGTAGGCATAACTGGGAGGAGCGATAACAGAACCAAAGGGTTTGATTACCAATTCTTGCTCTGTCACCAGACGATCAATTTCTAGAGCAAACACCTTATGCCCTTGGCGCAACAGAAGCATCGGCAATGCCCACGTCTCCGGAGCAGGGACAGCAACCAAGGCTTTACTAGCAGTGGTTTCTGGTAAGGGGCAGCCATAGTCCAACAAGTCAACGAGTCGATACGCGGGAACCAATTGTCCCCGCCAGTGCAAAAAGCGCTGAGAACCCGATTGTTTGACTTGACCCGCTCGGGGAATGACAATTTCTTCAATACTGTCCGATGGCAGAGCTAGAGCTGTCGAACGGATGAAACAGACCAGTAACTTTGCGATCGTGAGTGTTAAGGGTAGACGTAAGGTAAAGGTTGTTCCCTGTCCGGGTAAAGAGTTCACAGAAATCGTACCTTTAACCGCTCGCAGTTGCGTCCGCACCACATCCAACCCAACTCCCCGCCCAGACAGTTTGCTCACCTGCTCCGCTGTCGAAAATCCTGGCTCAAAAATGAATTCCCATAAGCGAGTCGGAGAAGTAGTCGTCAGTTGGTCGGCAGACAACAAGTTCAGTTCCGCTACCCGACGACCAATCCGGTCGGTATTGAGTCCTTGACCATCATCTTTGACTTCAATAACCGTTTGACTTCCCTTATGATACGCCCGAATTTCAATTTGACCTTGCTCCGATTTCCCCTGCTGACGCCGAATGTCAGGGGATTCTATCCCATGGTCAAAAGCATTCCGCAGCAAGTGCAGTAGCGGATCATAGAGCTTTTCCAGCACCGCCTTGTCCACCAGTACCCCCGTACCCGCCAGTTTCAGGTTAACCGGTTTGGTATAAGTGGTAGACAACTCACGTAATACCCGAGGGAATCGATTAAGTACTTCCCCAATCGGTAACATCCGCGCCCACATCAACTCATCCCGCAGGTGAGTTAGCATTTGTCGCTGGTTTTCCAGAGTGCGATCGGATTTTTTAGCGAACAGGGCAATATCATTAACCGATTCTTCAAGCTGCACCATTTCCTCAAGAATTCCCTGAATCTGGGAATGCACAGCCCCATAGCTGTCCATTTCTAGGGTGTCAAAGTCCGGTAAAGAATGAACTGCCACAGATGCAGGATGAACAGAATTATCCGTTGGCTCGTTCGGATTCGGGAATCGTCCCGAACCCCCGTTACCCTTTCTATTTCTGCCGTCCGGCTTTCTCCAGGCAATTCCGTAACGTTCTGGAGCCATCAGCATTTGGTCGGATAACTCTTGCAAATAGTTCACGATTCCCTGAAATCGAGAAAATCGATTCAGCAATTCCCGCACCGAACCCTGCAATTGCTGGTTTTGCAGAGAAAGACCATTACGGTTAATTGCTAATTCACCCACCAAGTTATTCATCCTCTCGAGTCGGTCTAAATCAACCCGCACGGAAAGGGTAGGGGTGGGAGAAACCTGACTTTGGCGATTGATTGGCGATGTGGGTGTGAGAGTATCGCCTGTTAATTGCCTCGACTGGGATACTATACCCGATACTGGCTCTACCGGAACTATACTACTGTTTGCTGATGATGCAAAACCCACCAAATCTAACTGAGAAACTTCCTGGATAGACGGCAGGTGATCGAACATTTCCTGAATCGATTCAAAGGCTACTTCTAGAGTTTCTGGTGTATCCTTTGTAATGGGGGAAACGTCTGCCTCGACTGCCAGTTCTGGATTAGCTTCTGTTTCAGCAAGAGGAACAGCACTGCCAAAAACCTCTTCTAAGGAGAATGTTTCTCCGATAGTCATCGGAGCATCGTCTGCTACCCATTCTGCGTTTCGGCGAAGCTCAACGACCACCTCAACGACTTCTTGGGTATCGGCAGAGTCGCTAAAGAATTCCGCCAGACCGGAGAGAGTTGATTCTGAGGCAGCCAGTTCTGTCTCAGCAGTAGCATCAGCGAGGGCAACTAAAGCCGCAGAGGGACTCCCCCCCTCGGTTGTATCACCCCCTAGTACCACTTCTCGACTGAGCTGAAAATCAGCCAATGCCAGTTGCGTAATTTCTAAGGCGCGGTTGGGGTGAGTATCGAGGGCGTGTAGAGTTGTTTGGGCAATTGCGCCAAACCCCGGTAGGCTCAGAAACTCAGCAAACCCAGAAAACACCTCGACTTGCGCTCGCAATTCGCCCCCGACTTCATAGTTATCGGGGTGAGCCACAATTGCTTCTAGGCGTTCCAATCCCTCAGCCACATCCACTTCAAAAATTGACGCGGCGAGGCTAACACCTAATTCTGCCGAAGTAGGAATATAGGTGTCTGTTTCCTTCAGGGCATCCCCTAGTCGTTCCTCAATCTGGTCAAAGACGGGAATAGAATTAGCTAAGACTTTCTCAACGTCAAATTGACCTGTAGAAATTTGTGATTTTAGGGGTAAGCTCAGACAATCATAAGCCTGTAAGAGTTGGTTTTCTAGGTCGGTATCAATTTCGACGGTTTCCGAGTAAAGCGCCTTGAAAATATTTTCTAGACGGTGAGCGATTGTAGCGATCGCCTCAAGTTCGACGCTAGCGGCTCCACCTTTCAGGGAGTGGGCGGCTCGCATGAGTTCATGAACTTTGGGCGTGCTGCGCTCTTGTTTAAGAGTAAGCAAACCAGCCTCGATTACCTGCAAGAGATCGGGAGCCTCTGCAATAAAAAACTGATAGGCTTGGTCGCGAATATCAGGATTAATTGACATGGTTGGTCATTGGTTATTAGTCATTAGTCATTTGACAAAGGACAAATGACTAATGACAAAGGACAAATAACTAGTTCAACTTGAACTGACCGACTTCCTGTTGCAGGGTTTGCGCAACTTTTCGCAGTTCTTCAAATGAGGTCGATACGTTGCTAGCTTCTGTTGAAGTCTGAGCAGCAATCTTAGCCACGTTGTTCATGGTTTGGGTCACAGATTCAGAGGCGTGAGCTTGTAACAAAGTGGCTTGGGTAATGGCTTCTACCAAGTTGCTGATCTTGCCGGATGCAGCGGTAATTTTGTTCAGGGAGGTGCGGGTTTCGTCCACGAGTTTCGTACCCTCAACCACCTGCTCAGTACCCGATTCCATGGCGGCTACCACCTCGTTCGTTTCTGCCTGAATACCAGCAACGAGCTTTTCGATTTCGCTGGTTGCATCTGCTGATTGTTGTGCCAGCGATCGCACTTCGTCGGCAACCACCGCGAAGCCCCGACCTTCTTCACCCGCTCGTGCTGCCTCAATAGAAGCGTTGAGCGCCAACAAGTTGGTTTGGGCGGCGAAGGTGCTAATCAGGTTAACGACGGTGGAAATCTTTTGGGACGATTCCCCTAGACGTTTGACTTTTTTCGCCGTTTCTGCTACTGTTTCTCGGATGCCAAGAATACCATCAACAGTACGGTTCATCGCCAAATCCCCTTCTTCCACCGTTTGGGAGGCTTGTTGTACAGCTTCCATGGCTTGTTCGGCGCTGTTTGCAACCAATCGCACGGATTGAGCCATTTCTTGAGCTTGCTCAAGAGCTGACCCAATTTCTTCGGCTTGTCGCAAGGCTTCCGCCGCTAGGGATTGTACCGACGCTTCGTTCAGGGTGGTGGTGTCGGCTACTTTACCCGCAGCGTCTTGTACCTGAAGTACAATTTTCCGCAAGTTAGAAATGGTAGCGTTGTAGGAGTCTGCAATTGTGCCGATTTCGTCTTCCGTTACCCTGGCTCGAATGGTTAGGTCTCCCTTACTAATCGGGTCTACCTCTTTCAGGAGTTCCAAGGCTCGTTTTTGCAAACTTTCTTTCAGCTCCCGCTGTTCTTCCGCCAGGTTTCGCGTTTCTTCAAGTAGGGTAACGCGGTCTAGAGCGAGTCGCATTTGCTCTGCCAAGCGCTTCAGGAAGTCTATTTCAGAAGGCTCCCACTCGTGAGCATCGGTGCAGTAGTGAACGCTCAAGAAACCAAAGGGCTGACCTTGGTTGAAAACCAGAGCATCTAAACTCGCTTTGACTTCCAAGCGTTCCGTGAATTTTAAGTGATCAGCAGGGAAACCCCCTGTCGAAATGTTATTCGTCACGAGCATCCCGCTCTCGCTAAAAACTTCCAGCAAGTGTTGGGCAAGGGGGGGGTGCTTGAGGTTGCTGTTGAGGGCGTGGGGCCAGCCAGACGCCACTGATTCGGCAACAACCTCGCCACTGCCATCTGACTTGAAGCGATACATAACGATACGGTCAGCATTAAAGAGTTTGCGAGCGCCCACCACAACGGTATCGAAAATATCTTGAACGGCTTGCTCACCAAAGGAACGCACACTGGTAACTTCTGCCAACAAGCGGGCTTGTTCAGCCGATAGGGTTTGTTCCCGCACAAACTCCTCTAACTGTTGAGCCATGTTGTTGATGTTAGAACCCAACTCGGCGAGTTCGTCTTCCCCTTCCACTTCCAAGCGGGTGTCTAGTTCTCCCTGACCGATTTTGCTCACCGCACCGGCGGCTGTCACAATTGGTAGTGTGGCTCGGTTGGCAATTAAAGTAGCAACTGCCGCCACCCCCAAAGCGGCTACCACTGTACCAATTGCAAGGGTCAAGAATAACTGATCCTGTGGATCAAACGCAATCTTAGTCGGCGTAGCAATGACCGCTTGCCACCCCAAATCGGGTAAGCCTTCTAGGGGGTGAAACTTGGCATAGGCGAACAGTTTCCTCGTCTTGTCTAGCTCATCGGTAAAGACTGAACTGCCGGTATCCCCTGCCGTAACGAGTTTAGGCAAGCCTGGAAAAACAGGTTCAGATTCTTTGAGAAGTTTATCCTCCTCCCCTTCGGAAGCCACGAAAATTTTCTGGGTTGCGGGGTCAATCAGATAATATTCGTCACCCTCTGTACCGAAGTTTTGAATCAGTTCATCGATACTAGCCATGGGCAGACGAGCGCGGATCACTCCGATAATCTTGCCCGTGACTTTATCTTTAACCGGTGCTCCGATGTTAATAATGGGTTCTTCTGGTAAATCAGAAACAGCAGGAGCAATGGGGCTAGAAATGTAGGGCTGACCGGTTTCGAGTACCTTCTTAAAATATTCACGCTCGCTTTGGTTCGGGAGGGGGTCGCTCTTCGATTTAAGAATTACGTTTCCTTTCAGGTCTACGACTGAAATCAAGTCATAGACCCGGTACGCTTCGATAGTCTCGTTGAAGGCGGCTTCCTTTTCCGCCTGAGTAATCTTATCTCTGTATTCCGGATCGGTCAGAAAGTCACGAGACGCTAATATCTGAATATCCCCGTAACGCTCCCGCATGAAGCGGGCAACCTTGTCTTCCGCACCAGTGGCACGCGCTACTTTGGTTGTAGAAATTTGTCGATAGATAGAGCGGTCAGCGAAATAGTAACCAGTGATACCCGTTAACACAACCGGAATCGTACCAATGGCAATGGCGATAATGGTGGCTTTGGCTCGCAGATTCTGACCTTGCCACCAACGTGTCGGTCGCGTTTGGAGAGAACTGGTTTGAGACGTTATCTTGCTTCCTGCCCACTGTTGTTCAGATGGTTTGATGGCTTTTGATTGTTTAGAGGGGAGAACTTGACCGGCAAGAAAAGAGTCTTCTTTCGCCATGTGACCGTTAACGGCAAGGTCTTTAGAGGCTGAACCTTTACTGTTTGTATTGTTTTGGGACGTAGGATTGGGAGACATTTTAGTCATGAGACAAACCTCATTATTCAAAATTAGGGAGCAGATTGTAAGATGTATAACGTGTAAGACAAAGGCAGCAAAACGTGGCGTTACCGGGAGTAACGCATCAAGCGCAATTTGCAATTCATGGGTTGCAATGGATAGATGGTTCCGCTTCTAAGCGGATGGTTGGCAGAACTTCAGAACGTCGGCTATCAAATAATTTTCTGACTTCTGAGTTTTAACTGCTGATTTCTAGAATTTCCACTAAACCTCACACTTTAGGCATTGACGCAATAATAGCTGCACCATCAAGAACGGCTAACATTTCACCCGTTGATTTCAACCAGTATCCGCGCAAAAAAGGCGTGAGTTTTGGTGTTTCTGAGGATGAGGGCGGAGACTGGATTAAATCGGAATCGCACCACTCAATATCTTCTACTCGATTAACGACTAGTCCTAGCATCTGACTCTTCGTATTAGTAGAAGGTGTTAGGTTAGAGCGAACGTGGAGTACAATTGCTGTGTGAATTGAAGTATGGGTATTTTGCTGATACCAGGGGGTGAGTCCGATTAGGTGTCCGATATCCACAATCCACAGGATTTCACCTCGCCAGTTGTAGACGCCCATCACCCAGGCAGGTCGGTGAGAAATCGGCACAACTTGTCCCAAGGGAATGCTCAGTATCTCCGTTACTTGTCGAACTGGCACCAGTACGTTGGTATCAGGTTCCATATGAAACCGCAAAAATTGCTCGGTGGCACCTGATGCAGGTACAGACGATGAAGCTTTTGTCTGTAGAGATAACGACAGGGGAGCTTGAGCTGATAAAGAGTCAAACATGATAAAGGTGTTAGGTATTCGGTAGTGGGAGGTAGGTGTTAAATGGTAGGCGTTAAACTCACCATCTAACACCTCGTCAACCTTTATGGGTTACGAATCAACCTTTCACGGATAACCTGTCAGGTTTAGACTCGGATGAGCTGCTTGATAGTACGCAGAAATTCGTCTTGATCAATGGGTTTGGCTAGATAAGCATCCGCTCCTTGTTTCATGCCCCAAAATTTATCCATTTCACCTCCTTTTGTAGAGCAGATAACAATAGGAATATTGCTGGTTGATGCCGCTGTTTTAATGTCACGACAGACTTCAAACCCACTGCGACCGGGTAAAACAATATCAAGAACAATGATGTCGGGTCGGTGTTGGTTGATTTTGGATAAAGCTTCTTCGCCGCTGTAAGCAGATACAACATTGATTCCACCTTGCTGCAAGCAACTGGTGAAAATCTGCATATCGGTCATAGAATCTTCAACAATTAGAGCGGTTCCCATGGAATTTACCTCACGAATAACGAGCAGAAAGTGGTTGGTTAAGGGCAGTTAGTTGTCGCAAGTCCCTAACTAATGAACAGTTACACCCTGGCTTAAGTGCTTGCGAAGCACATCGAGCAATTTCCTAGCATCTAGGGGCTTGCTCAAAAAGTCAGAAGCTCCGACAAATTTGGCATGAATGCGGTCGGCTGCGCCATCCTTGCCTGTCAAAATTACAATCGGAGTCTGACGGAAGCAAGAAAGCTTGCGTAACTGTGTACAAATTTCATACCCATTGATATTTGGCATTACTAAGTCTAAAAAGATTAAATTCGGCTTGCGTGCTAAGAGAATTGGAATCGCTCGCAAGGGATCATTGACTCCCAGAAACTGATAGCCTGCTGCTGCGATTACCTTTTCCATCGTGCGAATTACCCAAAGACTGTCATCGACACAGGCAACCAAGGCTTTGGTAGAACTGGTAGTTGTTGGATTTGCCGTTGTGGGTGGTGTTCTTGAAGGAACAGGATTTACCCTTGTAGGTGCCGTTCTCGGAGGAATCGGCGTAGTTGTCGGTGTGGGAACGGGCAAATCAGGAATAATAATGAGTTCTACCCATTTCGCTTGCACGTAGGGTTGGAGGGAACGAGCTACATCGACAATATCCCGCTTGGATTGCACTGCTAGGTCGCGTAAGGTGCGCCGCCCATTAAGCAAATGGGTTAGTGTTTGGTAAACTTGCTCCGATCCGTTTTTTCGCAATAGCTCAGGTTGCTTGATTACAGGTGCTTGGTTTGGAGAACAGCTAACCAGTGGAGTACTCTGCCAAGCCTGCCAAAGTGGTTGAAGTTCTGCAATAACCTGCTCTATTTCAATCAATACCAGTTTCACGGGGAGCGACTGGTTTTTCTGGGTTTGATGGGTCAAATTTGCCGTTTGTCCGAGATCGAACAACGCCTCAACAATGATAGAGCGAATCATTCTAGCGGCTTGTTCTCGGCTGATTTTTTGTTGCCGAACCCATAAACATAACAACTGATAATCCCAGCAATTGGTGGCATCGATACTAGTCAAATCACGCTGCCATGTTGAACCATGACTGGCAATTTGGGGACAGTGAACGGCTAAATTTCTATGCCACCGTCTAACGGAGTGCATTCCGCCTGTTGCATAGACGAGCCTGCCCAGATAGAGATAAAAGCTCCATTGTTGTCCTTGTGCTTGTGTGAACAAAAGTTGACCACTTAGCAAAAGCCGCTGCAAGCTTCTAAGAATCTGGATTGGCTTGAGTGCAGCTAACGAACTGGTAGAAACAACGGAGGGAATTGGTTGAGCTGCCATCAGTAACTCTTCCCATAACTAAGGAGCAGTAAAAGCTTGAGGAATTAAATCTTGTAAGGCTTGAATAGCCTTGACATTCAATCTCTAGAAAGCTTTTGTGGTGACATTACCCTGAATTTTTTGTTAGACAAAGACAAAGATTTTTGTCTGCATTAATGAAGTAGTGCATACCTGAAGCTGGCTCTTGGAGCGCCTTTAATGTTGCGTTGGCAAATGACCCGATTTGACTCTCCAAGAAGTTTATAGAATCACAATTAATTCGGAAAAGGTAGAAGCCCTTAGCACTCTCAACTTCTTTTGGCAAACAGAGAAATATGGCTGTAGTTTCTCTGTTTTTATCCAATAGGCGTTAATTTTATAGAGAACGTCTTACACGTCTTACGCCTCGTCATACAGACTAACTTAATTCTAGATGTTTGTCGAGAGCAATGTGACTCTTCATCAAAAATTATAGCCAAGGTTCTACAAAGCTTTACCAAATTATCCCTAGATAGGAGTAGAAATGAAGTTGGGGTAAAGCGAGGATGTATTCTCGGATACGAAGAGATTATTCTCTAGGAGGGGGTAGCTATTTTATGAATCGGATCAGCTACATTGACTCATTAAAAAATATTCAATACAAAATAAAAAAAAGATAATGAATAGGGAGTAGGGAGTAGGGAGTAGGGAGTAGGTAAGAAAACTCAATGTACGCCACTACGCAAGCCCTATTGTTACCGAAAAATTAAATTTGTGAGTTAACCGTATCTGGAACCTTATTTCCCGAACTCAGTCACTACACCCACCGTCCCACAACTACCCGAACTGTTCCGTCGTCTAACGTTTCTTCCTCCTCCACATTAAACCCCTGCTCCTGCACCGAATGCATCAGCATTTTGTGCCCATACTTCTGATTAATTGAATTGATAAACTCCTGCTGATTAATCCTCGCCCCCCAAAAATCTGCTACCAATTCATAGTTCTCCCCATTGCAGCGAAAACCTAAATCGTAGCCATTCGACTGCCGAATTACATACTCAGCCTGAGTGGTATCACCGTGATAACCCCTTACCCAGGTATCACACTCAACTTGATACCCCAACTCCTGCAACGTTTGATGCAGAACTTCGCCATTTTTAATCTGAACTTTGATAGTTGTAAAGTGAGACATAGGGATTTTAGGTTTTAGAGTTTGGATTTTGGATTTTGGGTTAACAAGTCACAACCCTATTGAAAAAAAGGATAGGAGAGAAAATACTATACCCATTTTGCCACGACTACCCGAATCGTGCCATCTGCCGTTGACATCTTTAATCTGGGTTTTAATTGAAGTGAAGTGTGACATGATCTTAACGGAAGTGTCGGTTTGTAGAACAGGCATCTGTCTATATCATGTAACTACGGATGATGGGTGTATGTTATAAGGATACCCTTATCAATCGACTTCCAGCGGTCCTATTCCGCGCTGAATTGTAAACTGCTTCAACTCCTCTACTAACTGAGTATCATTCGACGCCGTTCTTGCCCCTGCCTCTGCTGCCCAGCGTTTTAGGGCTTCAATTTGATCGCGGGCGATCGCAGCTAAGGGTACGGTTTCCTCAATTGCCCGTAAAATATCTTCAGTGGTAAAGTCCCGGCGCTGCCCATTCACCACAGTTCCAAAAGCTCGGTGCATGGCATCTATAATAACCTGCTCAATCTCAGCACCGCTAAAATCCTCTGCCTGCCGTGCCATTCGCCCTAAGTCAAACTCCCGTAATCTGGAAGGGCGCAACGGCTGTAAGTGTACCTTAAATATCTCCTGCCGTTCCAGTTCCGTGGGCAAATTCAAGAAGAAAATCTCATCAAATCGCCCCTTCCGCAATAACTCCGCAGGCAAAATTCGCACATTATTAGCCGTTGCCACAATAAATACTGGACTTGTCTTCTCCTGCATCCAGGTAATCAAACTACCGAATACCCGCCGAGACGTTCCCGAATCGCCATCAACGCCACCAGCGATATTACCAAACGCCTTATCTATTTCATCAATCCATAGTACACAGGGAGCGATCGCTTCGCTAATTTGAATCATCTGCCGAACGCGACTCTCACTCTCCCCGACAATTCCACCAAATAACCGCCCCGTATCTAACCTTAACAACGGCAATCGCCATTCATGGGCAATGGTTTTGGCAGATAGAGATTTCCCGGTTCCTTGAATTCCCACCAGCAACACCCCTTTGGGATTGGGGATACCGTAGCGCCGCGCCTCTTCCGTAAACGCATCCTGGCGCATCCGCACCCATTGCTTGAGATTCTCCAACCCCCCCACATTCTTGAGGGATTCCCGTGCGGTGAAAAATTCTAAAATCCCCGTTTGGCGAATCGCTTGCTTTTTCTCCTCCAATACCCCATCAATATCGGTTTCATTCACCTGTTGTTTTGCCGCCAGCGCCTTCGCCAACACCCGTGCAATTCTGGCACGACTCAATCCCTGACAGGCTTTAACTAACTGTTCCCGCGCCAATCCCAGAACTTTCAGCTTTTCTGGGGATACCAGTGCGCTAATTAGGTAATCAATTTCCTCTGTATTGGGTAAGGGGAAATCAATTACCGTGACTTCCTCACTCAACTCCGGCGGCACTTCTAAGGTATGACTGGTGAGAATTAAGGTTTTACGAGAACGTTTGAGTTCCTTGGTGAGGTTCTTGAGTTCTCGGATAACTGGCGCATTGCGATCGCTCTGGGGATTCTTCAGAATAAAGTGTAAATCCCGCAATACAAATAGAGTATTCGCCTGGGGGTCAGTTTTGCCAATCCGACTCAGCGCCCCCATCACCGAACCCTTATCTGCCCCATTATCATCCCAACCCCGAACACTATCCCACAGCAACACTTGGCGCTCTGGCTGAGATTGCGAGGCAACGGAGAGCAAAACCTCCTCAATGGGTTCTTCTTCAACGCCAACAATATAAAGTAGGGGATAACGCGCCCGGATCATCAAATCCAGTTGCTCAACCAAAGCTTGATGAGGATTGTCTTGACCTTGGGTCGTATTTGTGGTATTGAGACGATCAGAGTTAGTGAGCATTGGTCATTAGTCATTAGTCTTTGGTCATTTGACCGTAGGCTGTAAACCCAATTGGAAACTCCGTCTTATCGTTATAAAAGGCACCCATTAGGTTAGCATCGGTCAAGTTTACCCCCTTCAGTCTAGCGTCACCTAAATGGGCATCGCCCAAATTTGCTCCTGTCAGGTTAGTTCCCACAAGATTAGTACCACTCAGATTAGCCTGACTCAAATCGGTCTCTTTCAGATTAGCCCAAGTAGCGATCGCTTGACTCAAGTTAACCTCATTCAGGTTGGCTTCACTTAAGTCTATCCCTCTTAAATTACCCCCCTTCAGCTTTGCCCGACTCAGGTTAGCCCGATGCAGGGATGCTTGACTCAAATTAGCCTCTTTTAAGTCTGCCTGACTAAGTTCTGCACCCATTAAGATGGCTCGACTCAAGTTAGCTTGATTCAAATCTGTACCTGTCAAATCGACGTGATTCAAATATGCCCCACTCAGATTAGCCTCGCGGAAATTGGCGTCACTTAAATCAGCCCATTGCAAGCATATCCCGCTCAGATTGGCTTGCCCAAAATTACGTTCTCCAGTTGCGTAACATTGAAGGAGTTTACTACCCAGACTGCTGCTATAGTTGGCTAATGCCGATTCTGCTTGAATGGGTGCGTGTTTCTGTAATAACGAAAAAGCTGTTTGATGAATCTGCCACAAGTCATCTTCTAACGCCTGAATCAGTACCATTAAACCAACTTGACCGTAATTGAGGGCATCATAGAGAGCCGTAAGTCTTACCTGGAGGCGTTCTGGATGTCTCGACTCTTCTGACACAGTGAATCGCCACCGAACCCCTTCTATTCCCCCCAATACCGCCTCTCCCACAGAACTTGAGGCTTGAGTTCCCAGAACCGCATCATCTTTTCTAGGCTGATTGAGATAGTCTGCCATTGCCTATTTTGTATCTGTTCACCTGTAGAGGCAACACTATCATCATATTGGCTTCTTCAGTAATCACAAAGTTAATCCCTAAAAAAATAAGCTGTCGTGGTTTGCAAGTACACAACAGCTAGGACGTATAGACTAGTTAGATTTCTTCAGACTCAATTAGCAGAAATTACGGTAACTAGTCATTCACCGCACGTTTGGCAGACTTAGCCGCTTCCTCAGCTTTGTCTTGAACGGTATCAGACACATCTTCAGCCGCTCGCTTGGTAGACTTTGCCGCCTCTCTACTTGTCCGTTGAGCGCTATCTTTTACATCTTCAGCCGAGCGCTTGGCGAATTTACCTGCATCTTCAGCAGTATCCGCCGTATTACCTTTGATATTTTCGATGCCTCGTTGAGTTCCTTTGGATATGTCTTCAGCTCGATTTTGAGCCGCATCTCGGATATTACCCGCCGCTTTCTGAGCTTGTTTGCCTACAGAGGGAGCATCTTCATACTTATCCTTCTGAAGGTTCTTTTCTACCCGATTAATTAGCGACTTAGTCTTAGCTTGCGTGTCGCTAGTATTCATTCGAGGATCGACATCGCTGTAGTTATTCATCCCACCTTTATAGGGAGATGTTAGAGCACTACCGGGAACGTCTTCCCGAACTTGATCAGCAGTTTTAGCTGATACTTTTTGACCGCCGCAAGCTGTACTAACAAACACGAACATACCCGCGATAAAGACTGTTACCAGTCGAACCCACCGGATACTCTGGAACCAAGTAATGACTCGATTCATAATAAAACCTCCTTAATGTGTTGAAGTTGAATTTAGATTGATAAAGCGCCAACAGCTACATCCAGGACTTATCCCTTTCGCAGTATAGTTAAGATTTGTCTAAGATGCCGTTTTTTCAAAACGTTGGTTAAATGTTTATTTCACGCACTACTCCCAACTTTATGTTGCTAACCGTCCTCTATCGTACAGATGCAGAAGCGATCGCGTCCTCTAGCTGAGGTGGCATTTGGGTTGTACTGAAAACCTGTGATTTTCTAACTGGAGAGAGAGTGACACCGATGACAGATTGTACTGGTATGGGTGAGGAGCAGTACATTATTCCTTGGAAAACTCAGGCAGGGTTTTTTCTGCATCTGCGTCTTGAGTAGCGCATTTGCGCAGTTGAGAAAAAACGCGGTAAGCATCTAAGGCTGTATCAGAGCGATCGCTTGCTGTTTTGTTGTCCATCTTAATCAAATTGTACTGGACATTATCAGCATGAATAGCAAAGGTGATTTTGAAAACTTCAAAGAAAATAATAACCCACTTACATTCCTCTTCTGGGTAAGTGGAATAGTATTGAATCAGCTTCGCAATACAGGTTTCTAAATGAACGCGAGCGTTAGGACAAATTAAGATAAGTTTGAGCAGGACAATCACGAGGGTTAGGTGATGCCCTTGAGACATTAATAAAATAAATAGGGGTGAAGGTTCTTGTTGATCTTCGGTGGTTAGGTATTCGATGAGTCGGTTGCAGGTTCTCAGGAGCAAGGCATCATCGATTGGATCTTCATGATAATCCCTGTATAGACTTTCCAGTTTTTCAGCGAGTTTTTGATTAAAAGTTTTAGCAAAATCTTTGTTTTCAACCGAAAAAATTAAATAGTTCTGCAAGCACCCTTTAAAGTTATCGTAATAAATGCCTCTGGTTTGTTCAAGGAAAATATGAGCCAAATTTTCATAGCTGAAGGAGCCATGTCTAGCGACAATCATTTTAATAAAATGCAAAACTTTATCACCAAGTCCCGTAGGATTGGCGGGAATTTGAGCTTTGTGAACAGCCGATTGAGAACGCGCCGTATACATGGCTAACTCAAACTTAAATTTGTCTTTAAGTTTCTGGGAAAGCGTTCTCGCCGCTTCTCGCTGTTCTACAGGATTTTGGGGATTCGTATATTGAGGGACGAGGAGATAAGATGTGTAACGACTAGACCAAGATTCCTTGTCTGAGGAGTCATGCTTTGAGATAAATAGCTTCAGGTCGTAATATTCTTGTCCTTTGACAAAATTTAATAGCCAGCTTCTCTGACGACTCAGGGTTGGTGATAGGGTTTTCTTGCTTAGATTAACGTCTAAAAATAGTTCAACGAGTTCTTTGCTAGCGTTATAATTTCTTGCGGTATACCAGTTATTGATGAGGATATAGCAAGACCGTTTGAGTGTATCTCGAAACTCTCGCTCGTTATTGGCAAAAATCAGTTCAGATACTGCCTGAATTGCCCTTGGGTTCCCTGTGGATGCATCATAATCAATAAATAACTGTTTAAAGGCTTGCAATGTTTTTTCTGGAGGTTGCTCTCTAACAGTCTCCAACAAAAAGTCATAAATTGTTTCCTGAGCTTGCTGAATCTCAAAACTCAGCCTGTTCAGTCTAATAGGGGACTCAGTATGAGGACTTTCTGAGAGAACATCCCTGATCATGAAAACTTCGGAGGACGCTTGCGCCCCTGCTGAAACTGTAATACTAGCAACTTGATGGCACCCTGCGTCAACGTGGCTAGTCATATGCACGGTAAGCTTAACGGCTTTAAGTGCATTGAAGCTAGCATAGACTCATCATATATATTTTTACGAAAAAATATACGACTTGACAGATGAGATGCCTATCGGAAGGGGATCATTTATTTTTTGGAATTCCCCAAATACAACTCAGGTAGACGAACCGCTAACTATTCGGACTGTTGGGCTGGGAGTTGATACGATTAATTTCTTGTTGGAGTTCCTCGATTTGACGCCGCAGTCGTTGCGCTTCGTCTTCTGAGGTGTCTTGGGTTGGGATATCTACGGCTCCCTCGTTTGTCACCCGCCGATAGTTGCCCTGACGAATTTGGCGGTACTCCTCAGAGGTTGCCCAATCCCGCAAGTAGCGTAAGCGTTCGACGGGAAAGGGATGGCTGAGAAAGGAACCGTTACCGCCGTTGTATAGTAAAAATTTATAGATTTGATTGAGACTGTCTTGGTCAAGTTCTTGGTAGCTGTCAGATTGACGAATGAATTCATTGAGGCTACACTCATGACCATATTGGTGAGAGCCACCTGACACTTTCATCATTGTCTGCATTACCGTATTGAGGTCGTCGATAACCAGTAAGGCGGCTCTATCTGAGGAGAGTTCGGCTTTGCGACGCCATTCGTAAAAGGCAAAAATCAAGCCACTGCTGACGAGATTGCCGAAGCCTAATGTGATTTCACCCAGCATTGAGGCGGCATTCATTGCCCAAATGCCCATCTGAGTGAGAATCGTATGACCGCATTTGATATGTCCCAACTCATGAGCTAAAACAGTACGGATTTCCGCTTCAGTCAGCAAGTCCAGCAACCCTGTGTTCAATACGATATATGGATGGTCTTGTCCTAAAGCATAGCTGTTGACCTGGGGGTTTTGGTTAACAAAGAGGGTGGGTTCGGGGTGGATGTCTAAATCTTGAACACATTCTCGAAATAATCGGTAGATGGTAGAATACTGGCGCGGTCCCACTTGAATGCTGTTGCCCATGAGATAGACAAATTGGGGACGCTCGTAAAGAAATTCTACAAACTTGCGAGTCACTAAATTAAATCCAGGGACGCCGCGCAAAGCTTCCTCGGCTTGTTGATCGAGGGGATGTCGGAAAGCTTCGCTAGAAATTCCAGGGTAGCTAGGCATTGCGATCGCTTTTTATCCTTTGAATGGCAGGGTAATATTTGAATTTTATCCAAGATAAGGGATAGGGTTTGAGCAGTTTTCCCGTCCGATAAACATAAAACCTTTCCACAACTGCCCCACCGCGTCGGATTGGTATCGTGGCAATTTCCTGTACATTATCAAAATAAGCTCGATAATGGTCGGTTATCTCTGGCATTTGATGAAAGCGCTCAAGGGTGACATATAGCCCATTGTGTCCTACCCATTCATCGGCGGAGCGCCAGAACACAAAACCCCGCATATCCTCGCCAAAGGAGGTAATTGGCACAGGTGTGACGGGAGTTAAAGCCATGCTGACGATGCCGCTGAGGTAGAAACCATTGCTAAAAATGAAGCTAGAGTTTTGCAACGCTGTTTGCAGAATAGGGGATTCTATAAAGCCACGTCGCAGTTGCTGTATATCAATTAATTCTGTCGAGGGGTCATTTTTAGCGGGTAAGAATCCTCCCAGTAAGGCATATTGACCGGATTTTTGAAAGGTTCCAGTAGTAACGTGTAGCAGAACCAGTAGCATACTGCTACCAATCACTAATCCCGAACCTTGTAACCACCACCGCACCCAACGCCGAGATTGCTGCTGCCAGTGTACTGCCTGATGTCCTAGCAATAGAGTTATCCCCCAAAATCCGGGCATCATCCAAGTGGGTAAAATTGGTTCATATCCACCGATGACGGTAAATCCTAGTATCAAGGGTAAAGACACTGACAAAATCAGCCACTGCTTTTTTGCTAAATTCTTGTCTTTGGTGAATTGTTTGCTAGGACGATGGGGCAGTAGCGATCGCAAACTCACCCACCACAGAGGCAATCCCATCGTCGGGAACAGATAAGCGATACTCGATAAAAAGGCAATGACAACACCGAGAAGACTGTAACTGCTTTTGGGTACGCCGCGATTGAGTTGGAACTGAAAGGACACCCAATCGTGTTGTATATTCCAAAACCAAAGGGGAAAGAGGGTAACAACAAATAAGCCCAATCCTAATCCTGCCCAAGGGGATAGCAAGGCAGAGCGATGGTGTGAACTAGTTAAGCAAAAACCAACAAGCCCCAAGCCTAAAATAAACCCATGATATTTGCCCAAACAGGCTAAACCAACGAGAATACCAAGGATAGCTAACCGATAGCTGGGGCGGTAGGACTCAGGCTCGCGGAAAAATTCTCTGGCTGCCACATATAAACTAGCAGACCAGAAAAATATGAGTGGACTGTCTGGTAACGTGAGTACCCCGAAGCCAATTTGAAAAATGGGAATAATAGTAGCGATCGCTAACGTCAGTCTAGCTGCTTTGATACCGAAAAGTTTGACACCCGTCAGGTACAGCAGAAATAAACTACCCGTATGCAAAATCAGTGTTCCCAGACGAATTGTAAATTGGGAGACAATTCCCGTCACCCAAGTACCAAAGCCAGTTGTGAGCGCAACTAGAACGGGATGATCAAAATAACTCCAGTCCAAATGCACACTGTAGGTGTAGTAGTAGGCTTCATCAATGCCAGGGTAGAGCCAAAAGGCAATAACACCTCGAAATAACAGTCCCCCAACCAGCCAAACAAGCACAAATCGATCCACTGTTTTATCTTTCAATCCATCTTTACTATTGCTGTTGTGGCTCTGTAACACCTGCGATCGCTTTTTGTTGAGCTACCTGACGCAGCAGAGTGGCTTTATAGGCAGTATCTTCAACCTCGTTAGCAATTTGTTCAACAAAATCATACTCTTGCTCTCTCATTGCCGTATCCATGACTTCCCATCGCAAAGTCCGCCATTGCAGTTGCTCCTCCATTCCCTTGGCTACCTCAAAAGCAGCGCTTAAGGTTTGGCGAGATGCTTCAGTTTCACCCGACATCGAGTACTTCAGGGCTAGTTTAATTAAAAGACTCGCTTTAGTTTCGGGATTGGAAATAGATGTTGCCAGCTTGGAGGCGGAGTTATAGTCCCAACTATCATCGGTATCGTTTTGATAAAAATTGTTAAAATCAACGAGAGAAGCCGACGTATTAGCCAGTAACTCGTCACGCTGCCTTTCATCCCGAATCTTATCAGCAACCGCCAACGCTTGAGTTAAGACTTCTGTTGCCAGGGAGGTGTTGCCTGATGCCGCATACTTCTGGGCGATCGCTAATAACATTCTGGCTCTATCCACCTCTCCAGAAACCTTTTGAACTATCTCTAATGCTAAGGATGGAGAACCGATTTGAGTAGAGGCAACTGCTAATTCTTCCAGTTTTGTCGCCCGTTCATACTCTGACTCCAAACCCTGAATCCTTGTTAGAGTTTGAGTGGCTAACGGACTGGCAATACTATTTTCGCCAGCGGCTGCATAGGTGCCAATCATCTGGATGAGCAGGGAAATTTGTTCCTGTTCGGTTTCCAGGGTTTCCAGTGAAGACATGACTGTTTTGAGAAGTTCAAGCCCCCGCTCCTTATTTCCCTGAGTTATTAATTTATTGGCAATTGTAATGAACAAGGAGAGTTTTTCTGACTGCCGCTCTACAGTTTCCAGCAACGGCAGGGTTTTCTCCAATACCTGAGTGCTTTGTTGGAGATTCCCAAGTTCTGCGTAGGCTGTGGCAGTTGCCAACAATTCTTGGATGATATAGTTATTACCCTTTAGGGCTTGCGCATCTTGGAGAGCGACGAAAAGTAACTCGTTTGCCTTTTCCCGTTCGCCTAGTTTCAAATACCTGGAAGCAATCGGATGTAATGCCTTACTTTTTGTCCAGACGGGTATATCAAAGGCATACTGCGTTTCAAAGTTTTGTACCGACTGCGTAGCTACATCCAGAGTTTCTAGGGCGATTTGTTTTTGATCCAACGTGATATAATCATCGGCAATATCAATCAAAAGGCTAGCATTCGGCTCAATCCAGAATAGACTACGCTCTGGTACAACGGAAATTGACTCAATCGTTTTAGCAATCCTTTGAGCTTGATTTAATAAGGTAACAGCCTGCTCATTTTTACCCGTTTCCATTGCATGACTAGCAATTGTTTGTAAAGCTTCAACTTGGTCTTTCTTCCCCGTCAGCGTTAAAGCAACCTGCTTGGCAAATTCATCCTGTCCGGCTTGCAGAGATTGTTGGATAATTGCATAAAATAAATCAACTTTCGGGTCAGAATATTCTGCTAATGGTAATAAAACCCGATCTGGGATACGTTTGGCAAATTCAAACGCATCAGCGTATCGTCCGACATTCAAATACGCTCCAACCACTAAAGATCGGTTGTATGCCATTTGGGAATCCTCTTCTCCAGCAAGAGTATTGAGAATTGCCTGAACTTTCTCTTTCTGTTCCGTTGCAAGGAAATCTTTTACCCAGCTAAATAGCAGAAATTCTTCTGTTTTTTTACTCAACTCAAAAGCTTGAGAAACAATCTCGGCGGCTTGTTCTTTCTCCCCTACGGAAACAAGTGCTTGTGCCAAACTTCTTAAGGATTGCACCTTCAGAGCCTGATTCGTAATCGCTTGGACACTTTGTAAGGCAATATTATAGCGTCCTGTACGCCAAGCTGCCTCAGCCAGCGATCGCGCTATACTATCTTGATTCTCAGTATTAGCCAGAGTTTGTACAAATGCCAACGCCTGTTCGTATTGATTGCGCTGGATATACTCATCCAAAATTGCAGATACCGCCAGGTATTGCTGATAGGTATCAATTTGTAACCGTTGACTGAGGGCTATTGCTTTTTCAAATAGTCCTTGACGGGCATACCCCGCTACAATTGCCAATAATGCTCGCTCCTTGGCAGCATCAAGCTCTAGATTCTGGGCAAATTGCAAAGCCTGCTCATACCTTTGGGCGTTGACATAGGCGCGAGTCAGCAACACTTCCCCTTGCATCCTCAGCGAATAGCCCTGATTATCAGGTAAAGGCTGATCATAGCTCAGGGTAGAAAGTCGAGCGATCGCTTCTTCGTAGGCTCCAATTGCTCCATACTCCGCGATAATCTTAACTAAAAGGGGGTTTCTTGTATTTGTATCCTCAAGGGTTTGTGTCAGCTCGAAGGCTTGCGATAGAAGGCTAATTGCTTTATCCTGCTGATTGGCTTTTACGGAGGAACGAGCAGTTTCAATCAACTCCCAGACGCGATCCATTACAGTAGGAGAACTTTGACTCACAACAGAAACAGCTATTTCTTGTCTGAAAAGGGGTTGGTTCCCTAAGGCATCTTGCCCCAGAGTAAAAATACTCAAGCAGCCAATCAGGATCGGTAAACTCCATCGTTTCATAGTCATTTACCCCTTGGTAAAAACAAATCAAAAAAGTAATGAAATTGACTGAAAATCTAATAAATTTGTGTCCGAGGAGTCAAGTAAGTTTCGGGCTTAAGTCAGTGCCATTCAGTTTAAAGTGTTTAAAGTAAAGAATAAAGAAAGGTGTAACCTTGACAAAGAGCTGAGATTTGAGTAAAAAGATCTGACAATTTCCTTAAGACCAGGCACCGACAAGCCTTCCTCGTTAGAAAATTCAGACTAGCTAGAGTTGACCCTTCGCAAGCTCTAGAGGGCACCCTCTTTGCCAATTTTTGGCTCATTAATTTAATTTGCCGCTTTTGGATCATCAATAATGAACAGCAACAAACTGCCACCAAAACAGGGACTCTACGATCCACAATTTGAACACGACGCCTGCGGTGTCGGGTTCATCGTCCACATGAAGGGAAACAAGTCCCACGACATCGTGGAGCAGGCGCTGACAATCCTCGTGAACCTCGAACACCGGGGGGCATGCGGTTGCGAAACGAACACGGGTGACGGAGCGGGTATTTTGATGCAGGTGCCCCACAAGTTCCTGAAGAAGGTAGCCACCGCTGAAAGAATCACCCTACCCGAAATGGGTCAGTATGGTGTCGGCATGATCTACTCCTCACCCGATCCCGCCACCCGCCAGAAAAGTCGGCGGATTTTTGAAACCATCGTAGCTGAGGAAGGTCAACAGGTTCTCGGCTGGCGCGATGTCCCCACAGATAACTCATCCCTGGGCAATATCGCCAAATCCAGCGAACCCTTCATGGAGCAGGTTTTCATCCAGCGTTCCCCAGAGTTGACCGACGATGCGGCATTTGAGCGGAAACTCTACATTATCCGCAAGCGATCGCATATGGCAATTCGCGTGCCCCACGTAGACCCCTCTTGGTATCCCTCCAGCATCTCCTGCCGCACAATCGTCTACAAAGGAATGCTGATGCCGATGCAGGTGGGGCTATATTATCCCGAACTCCACGATCCAGACATGGAGAGCGCCTTGGCACTGGTACACTCCCGGTTCAGCACCAACACCTTCCCAAGCTGGGAGCGAAGTCACCCCTATCGCTACATTGCCCATAACGGCGAAATCAACACCCTGCGCGGCAACATCAACTGGATGCACGCACGGCAGTCCCTCTTTGAGTCAGAGTTGTTCGGCGAGGATCTAAAGAAAGTTCAACCGATCATCAACATCGACGGCAGTGACTCAACGATTTTCGACAATGCCCTCGAGCTACTCGTCCTATCAGGGCGATCGCTCCCCCACGCCGTAATGATGATGATCCCCGAACCGTGGACAGCGCACGAGTCGATGAGCGACGAGAAAAAAGCCTTCTACAAATACCATTCCTGCCTAATGGAACCGTGGGATGGTCCAGCCTCAGTTGCCTTCACCGACGGCACCACAATCGGGGCAGTTCTCGATCGCAACGGCTTGCGCCCGTCCCGTTATTACGTGACCAAAGATGACCTGGTAATCATGGCATCAGAAGCCGGTGTGTTACCCATCGAACCGGAGCGGGTGGCATTGAAAGGTCGCCTACAACCCGGACGGATGTTCCTCGTGAACATGGAAGAGGGACGCATTGTTGCCGATGAGGAAATCAAAAACAAAATCGTCACCGAGCATCCCTATCGTGAGTGGATCGACAAACACATGGTCGATCTCGCTCAACTCAAAGACGCGCCCAACGGTCTGGAAACCGATGTAGATCCCCACAATTTGCCATCTCTAATCCAGCAACAGATGGCATTTGGTTACACCTTTGAAGAGCTGCGGTTGTTGCTCACACCCATGGCGCGTGATGGCGTGGAAGCGGTTGGGGCGATGGGCACAGATACTCCCCTAGCCATCCTCTCTGACCGACCCAAACTCCTGTACGATTACTTCCAGCAACTGTTCGCCCAGGTCACAAACCCACCCATCGATTCCATCCGCGAGGAAATTATCACCTCAGCAGAAACGACGATTGGCTCGGAGCGGAACTTGCTCAAACCGGAACCCGAAAGTTGCCATCTCCTGGAACTGAAAACGCCCATCCTCAGTAACGAAGAACTGGCGAAGCTCAAGTGTATCAATGAAGGGGAGTTCAAGTCAGTCACGCTGCCGATTCTGTTTAACCCAACCGAAGGTGTGAAAGAACTCGAACAGGTGATAGAGGGGATTTGTCACCAGGCAGATCAGGCGATCGCCCAAGGGGTCAACCTCCTCATCCTGAGCGATCGCGGTGTGAACAAAGACAACGCCCCAATTCCAGCATTGTTGGCGGTTGCCAGCCTGCATCACCACCTGATCCGGGAAGGGACGCGCACGCGAGTGGGTCTTGTCCTCGAATCCGGCGAACCCCGCGAAGTGCATCATTACGCCGTCCTGATTGGTTATGGCTGCGGTGCGATTAACCCCTATCTGGCATTTGATACCATCGACGACATGATCCAGCAAGGCTTGCTGGTCAATTGCGATCACAAAACCGCCTGTAAAAACTATGTCAAAGCGGTAACAAAAGGTGTCATTAAGATTGCCTCCAAGATTGGTATTTCAACCATTCAGAGCTATCGCGGTGCCCAAATTTTTGAAGCGATCGGGCTGAACCAGTCGGTGATTGACAAGTACTTTACTTGGACTTCATCCCGGATCGAGGGCGCAGATTTAGATGTCATTGCCAAAGAAGCGGTTTTACGGCACCGTCATGCCTTCCCCGCTCGGGAAGTCAACGGACACACCCTAGATGTTGGTGGTGAATACCAGTGGCGCAAGGACGGTGAAGCACATCTGTTCAGCCCCCAGACCATCCACACACTCCAAAAAGCTGCACGGGAGGGGAATTACGAGCTTTACAAGCAGTACGCCGCCCTCGTGAACGAGCAGAACCAGAAGCACTTTACACTGCGGGGACTGCTGGAATTCAAACCCCGTCAGTCGGTGCCGATTGACGAAGTTGAGCCAGTTGAGGCGATTATGAAGCGCTTCAAGACAGGGGCAATGAGCTACGGCTCGATCTCGAAGGAAACTCACGAATCCCTAGCGATCGCCATGAACCGCATCGGTGGTAAATCGAACACCGGTGAAGGGGGTGAAGACCCGGAACGCTACATCTGGAAAAATGAACTCGGTGACTCTAAAAATAGTGCCATCAAACAGGTAGCATCCGGTCGCTTTGGCGTCACCAGCCTGTATCTATCCCAGGCAAGGGAACTCCAGATCAAGATGGCGCAGGGCGCGAAGCCTGGAGAAGGGGGACAATTGCCCGGTCGTAAGGTGTATCCCTGGATTGCCAAGGTGCGCCACTCGACACCAGGAGTAGGACTAATTTCGCCACCCCCCCACCACGATATCTACTCCATTGAAGACCTAGCAGAGTTAATCCACGACTTGAAGAACGCCAACCGTAACGCACGGATTAGTGTGAAGCTGGTGTCTGAGGTGGGCGTTGGTACGATCGCCGCAGGTGTAGCAAAAGCTCATGCTGATGTTGTTCTCGTCTCTGGTTTTGACGGTGGTACGGGTGCATCGCCCCAAACGTCTATCAAGCACGCGGGACTGCCTTGGGAACTAGGACTCGCTGAAACTCACCAAACCCTCGTACTCAACAACCTCCGCAGCCGTATCGCTGTGGAAACCGATGGACAGATGAAGACGGGGCGTGATGTAGCGATCGCAACATTGCTCGGTGCTGAGGAATTTGGTTTTTCGACTGCTCCCCTAGTGACGCTGGGCTGCATTATGATGCGTGTCTGCCACCTGAACACCTGCCCCGTCGGTGTGGCTACCCAAGACCCCTTGTTGCGGAAGAATTTCATGGGTGATCCTCAATACACAGTGAACTTTATGAAGTTTATTGCCCAGGAAGTCCGAGAAGTGATGGCGCAACTGGGTTTCCGCACCCTGAATGAAATGGTGGGACGCACGGATGTGCTGGAGCCGAAAAAAGCGATCGCCCATTGGAAAGCCAAGGGCATCGACTTATCTAAGATTCTCTATCAACCAGAAGTAGACTCAGAAGTGGGTCGCTATTGCCAAATCCCCCAAGATCATGGGCTTGACAAATCCCTCGATATGACAGTGTTGCTGGACTTGTGCAAACCTGCGATCGAGAAGGGTGAAAAAGTCAAAGCCACGCTGCCGATTAAGAACGTCAATCGCGTAGTAGGTACAATTTTGGGGAACGAAATCACCAAGCGGCATTGGGAAGGACTACCAGAGGATACCGTACACCTACATTTCCAAGGCAGTGCCGGACAAAGCTTTGGTGCATTTGTTCCTAAAGGTGTCACCCTAGAACTAGAAGGCGATGCTAATGATTATCTCGGTAAGGGACTGAGCGGCGGCAAGATTATCGTTTATCCGCCATTGAGTTCTACCTTTGTGGCTGAGGAAAACATCATTGCTGGCAATGTCGCGTTCTACGGGGCAACGGGTGGCGAAGCCTATATCCGGGGAATAGCGGGTGAGCGCTTTGGCGTCCGCAACTCCGGTGTAAATGCTGTTGTGGAAGCCGTTGGCGACCATGGCTGCGAGTACATGACGGGCGGTAAAGTGGTTGTGCTGGGCGCTACCGGACGTAACTTTGCCGCCGGGATGAGTGGCGGTGTGGCATACATCCTGGATGAGGCAGGTGACTTTGCGACGCGCTGTAATCAGCAGATGGTTGGACTGGAAACCCTTGAGGATGCTGAGGAGATCGAAATCCTTCGCCAGATGATCGAGAAGCACTCCAAGTACACGGGTAGCCAGAAGGCATCCAAAGTCCTGGCGCACTGGGAGGAGATGATGCCGAAGTTCGTCAAGGTGATGCCAAGGGACTACAAGCGGGTGTTGCAGGCAATTGAAAAAGCGATCGCATCGGGATTAAGCGGTGATGATGCGCTGACGGCGGCGTTTGAAGAGAATGCCCGCGATGTTGCCCGGATTGGGGGTAGTTAGGGTTCTGTGGCGGAATTCTACTTAGGAAACAAGGGGCTTAAGCCCCTTGTTAGGCAGCTATAAGCACTACAATTGGGTTCGGTATCTCGACATAAATGTTAGATAGGAAACCAGCAATGAATGACCAATTGAAAAAGACTCTGAAAGGTGTTATCCCATCATTTATAATCAGTTTTGCAAAAGTTATAATTAGCTTTACAAAAGAAAAAAAGTCGAATAGTCTTATTAAAGAGATATTGAAAAAAGAAAACTATATTAATTTAGAAATTGGTGCAGGAGATCAAAGAGGAGAGAATGGGTGGATTACATTAGATTTAACTAGAAATTGCGATATATACTGGGATTTGCGTAAGGGAATACCCTTCCCGGATGAAAGTATTCACAAAATCTATTCTTCTCATCTTTTTGAACATTTGTCATTCAAAGAGATACAAAAGTTACTAGATGAATGCTCAAGAGTTTTAGTGCCAGGGGGATATTTTTCGATTTGTGTGCCTAATGCAAGAATATACATTGAAGCATACTTACAAAAAGAACGCCTAGATAAAAGCATTTTTTTCAACTATAAGTCAGCCTACAATAATACAACTAAAATAGATTATGTAAATTATACTGCTTACATGAATGGAGAACATAAATATATGTTTGATGAAGAAAATCTGGTTGCAATTTTAGAAAAGAAAGGCTTCAAAAATGTGCATTCAAGAAGCTATAATCCTAATTTGGATAAGCGAGAAAGGGATTTTGAATCAATTTATGCTGAAGCTCAAAAATGACAATAAGTCTGAACTAGCGCTGAACGATCACCTCCACAACTGGGACTAAAGCTTATTTGGCAATCTGGGAGGCAACCTCAAATGGTACAAACTTCATCTAAAACTTTGACCCTGGAGGAGTTTCTGGAATTACCCGAAACTAAACCTGCTAGTGAATATATTGATGGGAAGATTATTCAAAAACCCATGCCGAAGGCTCGCCACTCCCGGCTTCAAAGTAAATTAATTAATGCCGTTAACAAAGTCACCGAGGAAAGGCGAATTGCTTATGCTTTTCCTGAATTGCGTTGTACCTTTGGAGCTCGATCAATTGTTCCTGATGTGGCGGTTTTGCGTTGGGATAGCATTAAGTTTGACGAGAATGGAGAACCGATTGATGATGTGTTAATTCCTCCAGACTGGACAATTGAAATTCTTTCTCCAGACCAGAGTTCTAATCGGGTTACGGGAAACATCCTGCACTGTCTGACGTATGGTTGCCAACTCGGATGGCTGCTCGATCCAGACGACCGTTCAATTCTAGTCTTTCAACCAAAAAAACAACCTGAATTACGTCAGGGAAATGATGATTTGATGGTATTAGATGGAATTGAATTAAATTTAACAGTAGAACAAGTATTTAACTGGCTAAAAATGAATGACAGTGACCAAACAGCCTAAAATCCAAAATTGAACTTGATTGAGACACAACTATGGGAAAAACAACCGGCTTTATCGAATACATCCGCGAATTACCCTCTGAAGTCGCACCGAGCGATCGCATCCACAACTGGTACTAATTTCACTTACCTATAGGAATATCAAGAGATAACTACAGAAACCATGAGTACAGCAATCCTCACGACAAAACAGTACATTGAAGAACGGGAGGGATGTTACCGCATCATCGGAAAGCGGGTTTCTCTAGATTCAATTATCTATGGCTTCCTTGCCGGACAATCACCGGAAAGTATTGTTCAGTCATTTCCTATACTGACATTAGAAGAAGTTTATGGAACAATTACTTTCTACCTTGCTAATCGCCAAGCCATTGATGCTTATTTATCTGAGGGAGAGGAACTTTTTGAAACATTGAGACAGCAAGCTAGGGAAAGTAACTCATTACTCTATCAAAAACTCTACACGGCTCAGACCAGCCAGTCATGAAAATTTGCTTTCAAGCAGACGCAGATCTTAACCAAGCGATCGTGACAGGTATTCTGAGACGTGAACCAACGATTGATTTTAAAACATCAAACGGATCAAACTTAAGTGGCTTGAGCGACCTAGAGGTTCTGAACTTGTCAACTGAGGAGGGTAGAGTTCTCGTTTCTCATGACCAAAGAACTATGCCCAGATATTTCACTGAATTTCTTGTTACTCAATCCAGTTCAGGTGTAATTATCGTGTTAAAAAGTTTGCCAGTTAGCGAAGTAATCAATAATCTCATAAAAATATGGCAGACGTCAGAGGCTGAAGACTGGGTTAACCGCATTGCCTACCTACCCCTGTGATTCCAGTAACGACTGATACAAATTTAAACGGATAGCTCATGAATTACCAGGACATTATCACAATTGAACCGGGCAAACGCAGTGGAAAGCCTTGTATCCGAGGAATGCGAATCACCGTGTATGATATTTTGGAGTATCTTGCAGGTGGTATGACTGAAGCAGAGATTCTAGAAGACTTTTCTGAACTGACATCAGAAGATATCAAAGCCTGCCTTGCTTTTGCTGCCGATCGTGAGAAAAAATTATTTGTCGTATCTGTGTGAAACTTCTTTTAGACGAAAACCTCTCTGATCGAATCATTTTTCAGATTGTAGACTTGTATCCAGGTTCAGTACACGTTAAAACCTTAGCACTTACCAATACTGATGATGTCGTTATCTGGGAATATGCTAAAGACAATGATTTTGTAATCGTTTCTAAAGATTCTGATTTCCATCAGCGTAGTATTCTTTACGGTCATCCACCAAAATTTATTTACCTCCGTATTGGTAACTGTCTAACTTCCAAGATTGTTCAAACTATGCGAGACAACTTCGACATCATTAACCAGTTTGGAGATAGCGACGTGGAAAGTATTTTGATATTAAGTAGCTAAACTTAAAATCTACTAACCATTGCTGTAGCACACTGGCAAACATCCTCAGGGAAACACAACTATGGGAAAACCAATCGGCTTTATCGAATTTATCCGCGAATTACCCTCTGAACTAGCGCCGAGCTATGCCTACGGCGAGCTTCGCTAACGCATTTGCAACGGGGACTAAAGCTGATTTGGCAATGTTGGAGACAGCCCAAATGGTACAAACCTCATCTAAAACTTTGACCCTGGAGGAGTTTCTAGAATTACCCGAAATTAAACCTGCTAGTGAATATATTAATGGTAAGATTATTCAAAAGCCAATGCCGAAGGCTCGTCACTCCCGACTTCAAAGTAAGTTAACTAACGCCATTAATGAAGTTACCGAAGAGAGACGAGTTGCCTATGCTTTTCCGGAGTTACGTTGTACCTTTGGAGGTCGCTCAATTGTTCCTGATGTAGCTGTTCTGCGTTGGAACCACATTAAGTTTGATGAGAATGGAGAACCAAGCGATGATGTGTTAATCTCTCCAGACTGGACGATTGAAATTCTTTCTCCTGACCAAAGTTCTAACCGTGTTACAGGAAACATCCTGCACTGTCTGACCTATGGTTGCCAACTTGGATGGCTGCTCGACCCCGATGATCGTTCAATTGTAGTCTTTCAGCCCAAACAACAACCCGAATTATGCCAGGAAGACGATAATCTGATTGTACTGGATGGACTTGAATTGAATTTAACAGTAGAACAAGTATTTAACTGGCTAAAAATGAATGACACATGACCGATCAGCCTAAAATCCAAAATTGAACTTGATTGAGACACAACTATGGGAAAACCAACCGGCTTTATCGAATATATCCGCGAACTCCCCTCTGAACTCGCCCCCCTTGATCGCATCCACAACTGGGATGAATTTCATCTGCATATGCCGGAGGATAATCTCCGCACCCAAGGCGCACGGTGTATGGACTGCGGCACACCATTTTGCCACACGGGTACGCTGATCGGTGGTATGGCAAGTGGCTGCCCGATTAACAACCTCATCCCGGAGTGGAATGACCTAATTTATCGCGGACTCTGGCACGAAGCCCTTGATCGCTTGCACAAGACAAACAACTTCCCCGAATTTACCGGTCGTGTTTGCCCTGCCCCCTGCGAAGGCTCCTGTGTTCTGGGTATCACCAACCCACCTGTTACGATTAAAAATATCGAGTATTCGATTATTGAAAAAGGCTGGGAAGAAGGCTGGATCGAACCTGAACCACCAACCAAGCGTACTGGCAAAAAAGTAGCGATTGTTGGCTCAGGTCCTGCGGGTTTGTCTGCTGCCGCCCAACTCAATAAAGCTGGACATTGGGTGACAGTGTTTGAACGCGCCGATCGTCCGGGCGGCTTGCTGATGTATGGCATCCCTAACATGAAACTTGACAAGCAGGAAGTCGTCCTGCGCCGCCTCTCAATTCTTGAACAAGAGGGTGTCAAGTTTATCTGCAACACAGAGGTGGGCAAAGATTTTCCGGCTGAGAATCTGCTCAAAGAATTCGACGCTGTGGTACTCTGCACGGGTTCTACCCGTCCCCGCGACTTGCCCATCGAAGGGCGGGAATTGCAGGGTATCTACTTTGCAATGGACTTCCTTACCGCCAACACCAAGGCAGTTCTAGATAAGCAGCAGAACAACGGCTTTATTTCTGCTGAAGGTAAGGATGTCGTGATTATCGGCGGCGGCGATACCGGCACTGACTGCGTTGGCACCTCCCTGCGTCACGGCTGCAACAGCATCGTGCAACTGGAAATTCTGCCCAAACCACCGTCAGAACGTGCCACTGACAACCCGTGGCCCGAATGGCCCAAAGTTTACAAAATGGACTACGGACAGGAGGAAGCCGCTGCTAAGTTTGGCACCGATCCGCGTACCTATCTCACCACCGCAACTAAGTTCGAGGGTGACGAAGCTGGGAATGTCACAGCCGTTCATACGGTGCAGGTGCAGTGGGAGAAAAACGCCGAAGGTCGGTTTATGCTCAAGCAAGTCCCCGGTACTGAAAAGATTATACCCGCCCAGCTTGTCTTACTAGCAATGGGTTTCCTCGGTCCAGAACAACCCCTGCTCGACGCCCTCGGACTCGATCGCGACGCCCGCAGCAATGTGAAAGCAGACTACGGCAACTATGCTACCAGTATCCCCAGTGTCTTCGCGGCTGGTGATTGCCGTCGCGGACAGAGCCTGGTGGTGTGGGCTTTCAACGAAGGACGCGGTGCCGCCCGTGAGTGCGATTTATACCTCATGGGTAGTACTGACTTACCTTAAGACGCAATTTGATTGAGGGGAATTTGAATATATGCTCTGGACAGGCATCTTGCCTGTCCTACGAGGGGGTGACAAGCTGGATTGGATAAGATACCCAATCCGCCTTGAGAACCCCCTCTTTTTGTTCTGATGTAGAGTCGTTGCCTGCAAAGTCTGCAAATAAATCCCAATTTCTAAGACAGCATTCTGCATAAGTGTCACTGAATGAGAGATACCTCCATTTCAGAGAGGTTAGACTATCGGACATTAGATCTCATCAGGACGAGATATGAAATCAAGAATATATATCGAACCCCCAGCGCCCGTGGCACGAGACTTGGCAATCTCCACCCGTGGACTGACTAAGCAATTTGACCGTCATCTTGCTGTTAATGATGTGGATTTGCAAGTCGCCGCTGGGGAAGTTTACGGATTGATTGGGCCCAATGGTGCGGGAAAAACTACCCTGATTCGGATGCTGGCGGCAGCAGAAGAACCGACTACTGGCGAAATTTATATTAATGGCGATCGCTTCCTGCGCGACCAAAGCAACCCCAAACTCAAGCAGCGCATTGGTTATCTCCCCGATGATTTTCCCGTTTACGAAGATTTAACAGTTTGGGACTACTTAGACTATTTTGCCCGACTCTATCGCCTGCGAGAACCCCGCCGCACTCAGCGTATGCGGGAAGTCCTGGAACTGGTGCAACTAACCAGTAAGCGCAAAAGCTCTATTGCTACTCTCTCACGAGGCATGAAACAGCGCCTGAGTCTCGCTAGAACCATTATTCACGAACCCATTCTCCTGCTATTAGATGAACCGGTTTCGGGATTAGATCCAATTGCCAGGATGCAGTTTCGAGAAATCATCAAAACCCTACAAGAAGCGGGGATGACGATTCTGATTTCCTCTCACGTTCTGAGTGATTTAGCAGAACTGTGTACCTCCGTCGGGATTATGGAACTCGGCTACCTGGTGGAAAGCGCTCCCTTAGCCGAACTTTATCGTCGCCTCAGTCGTCAACAGATTATTCTATCAGCGCTGGATAATTTAGACGCATTAACCGCCGAACTCAAAAATAATCCCTTCGTGGAAAATTGTGAACTCCTGCCAGGAAAGAATCAAGTGCGGGTTCACTTTTCAGGCAACCCGGACGATCGTGCTACATTATTGCGATCGCTTGTTGAAGCTGGCATTTCCCTCACTGAATTCCATTGTACCCAAGAAGACTTGGAAACCATCTTCCTCAAAATGGGTCATCAACAAGTTTCATAATGATGAATGATGTAACGGATGTGGTAACGGATGGTTGTCCTTTGTAAAAACCAATGATCATTTTTGGATACAGCTTCTATGTTCCTCACACTATTAGACCGCATAGGCAATTGGAATCCGCAACTATTGCGGGAAATTAAAGGTCGGCTGACATTTCGCAATAGTGCGATCGCGATCGCATCGTCTCTACTTAGTCAGCTACTCTATATGTTGTTTTGGTTGGGGCGATTGGATTCTGCTAAAAATTCGTCCTATATCGGTGACATATACTGTCGCCTGCAAAAAAGTTATCAAAGCTCTCAACAGCACTACGATCAACTACAAGTCGAGTATCGCCAACTCCAAGAGCAATTTCGTCACTATAGCAGTTCTAATCACTACGACCTGCAAAAAATTCATCAACTGAAAGATAGCATCGCACAGGTTAAGGGACAAATCACCACGCTGCAACAGCAACTTTTTACCCATAGTAATTGTCCAACCGATGCTTTTAATATGCAGCTTTGGTGGCAAGATCACTTAATGTCCATGGTCGCTTCGTTCAGCGTTACTGTCATGTTCGTTCTATTAGGACTAGGAACGTATATGCTGATTAGTGACTTAGATAAGGAAGAACAGCGCGGCACTCTGAACTTTTTGCGTTTATCTCCTCAATCTGCCCTATCTATTTTAATCGGAAAACTGTTAGGAGTTCCGGTTTTACTTTACTTAGGTGCTATTTTAATGGTTCCCCTGTATCTAGGGTTAGGATTTTCGGCTCAGATTCCGGGGATAGAGCTTTTTAGTTTCTTAGCTGCTTTAGTTGCAGGGAGTGCTTTCTTCTTTAGTGGCGCGATAGTCTTTGGCTTAGTTAGTTCTTGGTTAGGAGGATTTCAAGCGTGGTTGGGGAGTGGTATAGTTTTGATATTTTTAGGGATTGCCAATTCTAAAGGAATAGGAAATAATGTCCTCGATTGGCTCAATCTATTTTCTCCCTCTCTAGTCCTACCTTATCTTGTGAATGAAAATGACTATGGCTATCCATTTTCGCATTATGGGATAGAGAACTTGGTATGGTTTAATATCCCCCTCGGTGTACCGGGCATTAGTTTAATACTTTTCGTGTTGTTCAATTTTGCCTTATGGACATACTGGATGTGGCAAGCCATCAAACGTCGATTCCACAATCCTAATGGGACGATTTTGAGTAAGGGGCAGAGTTATTGGCTAACCGCTTGTTTTACGGTAACGAGTCTCGGCTTTGCTATGTCATCTCTAATGAAAGACTATTCCCACTGGTTGAATTTCACGTCCTTACTCTCCTTAAATCTGCTGGTGTTTGTTAGTTTAATTGCTGCTTTATCACCGCAACGTCAAACGTTACAAGATTGGGCGCGTTATCGCCGTGAACGAAAATCAGCATTAATCCACGATTTACTCTGGGGTGAAAAGAGTCCTGGGCTTTTAGCGATCGCCCTTAATCTGGCTATTGCCTCTATCCCTCTGTCTGTTGGGATTTTCTACAGTAATGCCGGATTGACAAGCCTTGTGGGTTTAATATTCACCCTGAATTTAGTATTAGTCTACGCCGCGATCGCGCAACTCATGCTGTTGATGAAAACACCAAAACGGGCAATTTGGACAGCCGGAACATTAGTGGTAATAAGTCTCTTACCGCCGTTAATTTTAACGTGGCTATCCATTTCCCCTGGAAACGATGGCGGTGGGTTGTGGCTATTTACCCTCTACCCGTGGGAAGCGCTGTCCTATGCTTCAGAAATGCTAATGTTACAAGTATTACTGATTGAGTGGATTGCCGTAGGTGGGTTGTGTATTGTACTGACACGACAACTCAGGAAGGTGGGTGAGTCAGCAACTAAAGCGTTGTTAGCAGGACGTTCTTCGGTGAATGATTAGTTATTGATGGCAACGGATGTTTTTCATTGGTCATTAGTCCTTTGTAAAAAAATAATAACTAATGTGGCAACGGATTTGATATCGGATCTTTGACCAATGACCAATGACCCTTTTAAAATTTGGAGATATTTCTCATGACACTTACACTACTAGAAAAATTGGGTGATATAAATCCCCAGTTTCTGCGAGAAGTTAGAGGGCGTTTTAAGTCACGTAATGCCCTCATTGTCGCGGCTAGCTCTTTACTGGGTCAAGCCTTCATTTTGCTGTTGTTCTCGACACAAACCTGTCATGAGTATAACGGCAACCGCTGTGCAGACTTGTCCTGGGAGTTCCACTGGCTGGCTATATTCAGAACCCTTAACTGGATGTTGCCTTTGTTACTCTTTTCTATCGGAGTGTATTTACTCCTTGCCGATTGGGTACGAGAACAGCGTAGTGGCACGTTGAATTTTATTCGCTTAAGTCCTCAACCCAGTCAGACTATTTTATTGGGCAAAATCTTGGGTGTGCCAATCATGGTTTACCTGGGATTAGCGTTAGCTGTACCGTTACATGGGGTGGCAGGATTTTTGGCGGGTGTACCCTTGGCTTGGACAATCAGTTTTTATGCCCTCATTACAGCGGTTTGTGCCTTATTTTACAGCGCCGTTCTGCTCAATGCTGGATTAACCCAAGCGTCCTATCAAGCTTTAGCAGGTAGTTTTTTAGGACTTTGGTTAGGCAGTTCGTTTCTTGGTTTAATTGAGTTGACTTTTGATTGGAATACTCTAACCTATACGGAGTTAGGAGATTGGCACTGGTTTTTCTGGAATCTAGGGCGTGAACCCTGGCAGTTAACCTTGTGGACGTTTATTACCATTTGTGTTGGCGCGTACTGGATTTGGCAAGCTGTTAATCGGATGTTCCGTAATCCCAATGGCACGATGTTGAGCAAGCACCATAGTTATTGGTTGGTGGGTAGCGTTCAGATTTTTTTCTTGGGGTTATTTTTGCCACAACTGAATCAGAATTGGGCTAATCAATCCAGCTTATTTGGTTACTTATTTGCGATTTCTCTACTCACCCTAGGTTTGTTTTTAGGGGTGATTTGGGGAATCTCACCGCAACGACAAGCGTTGCTCGATTGGGCAAGGTATGAAAAAGTCAACCTTAAAACGTTGTCATGGCGGAATTTGATTGGGGGTGAAAAGAGTCCGGCACCTGTGGCGATTGCTGTAAATCTAGCGATTACGGCTGTAATCTGGCTACCTTGGTTGCTGCTGCTTCCCATCAGTACCGATGTCAAAATTAAAGCGATCGCAAATTTACTCCTTAGTGCCAATTTAATCGGGTTCTACGCCCTTGTTGTGCAATTAATGTTGTTGAGGATGCGGAAAAAACCAGGGATTTGGGCAGGGAGTAGTCTCAGTGTCGCTCTTTTCTTACCCCTAACTATTCTATCGGCATTGCAAGCGAAGTTCACTGAAGGTGTTATCTTCTCAGGCTTATGGCTAGTGTCGGTATTTGGTGCGCCTTGGGTTGTGCTGGAACAGGTATCAATCATTACCGTCTTCTTTAGCTTATTAGCTCAGTGGGCAATATTGGCAGGATTAAGCTTCCAGTTAACCCGCCAATTGCAACGCGCTGGAGAGTCGGCGTCAAAATCTTTGTTTGCTAACCGTCCGGTTTTGCCAAATTGAGAAGGGGGAGTGGGGATTCATCCTAAATCAGTGCTGAGAACCTGATTGACTCACAATCACTCTAACGCCCTCACCCCTAACCCCTCTCCCTCTGGGGCAGGGGAGCCGATCTACCTTTTTGTTCCCTCTCCCTTGGAGTGAAGGCTTTCTGGGTATCTGCTCACAAGTTTTGTCAGTCAATCAGGCTGAGAACAGCGAATAAAGAACAAATGACGAATAATAAAGGACAAATACGTTTATGCTACTGAATTGGATAGACCGCATCGGTGATTGGAATCCGCAGCTATTGCGGGAAACAAAAGGTCGTCTTAATGTTCGCAATGGTGCGATCGCGGCTGTTATTTCTGCTTTGGGACAGTTAATAGTGTACCTGTCCTATCGAGCTAACTTGCCCGTTAATCGACCCGAACCTGCTTCCACTTTCAACCGCTACTGTATCGGAACTCCTCCTACCGATTATTGGCAGGGAAGTTATGTGCCTTCCCCTCTGCCCAATGACTACTGCATTAAAGATGCTGCGGGTCAGTTTATCATCAACTGGCAGCTATGGTGGCTAGATCTGTTTATCGCCATGAGTCTTATGGGTATCTTTGCCCTGTTGGTGGTAGGCACCTATATGCTAATCAGCGACTTGGGACACGAAGAACGTCGCGGCACGCTGAATTTTATCAGACTTAGCCCTCAATCTACCCAGAGTATTTGGCTAGGCAAACTATTAGGCGTTCCCATTTTGCTTTATCTGGCAGCAGGGTTAATGGTGCCGTTACATCTATGGGCGGGCTTATCTGCTCATCTACCACTCGTGGAAATTCTCAGTTTCTGGACTGTTTTGGTGGCTAGCTGTGCCTTCTTCTACAGTGCAGCGCTGCTGTTTGGCTTGTTTGCCTCTTGGTTTAGTGGGTTTCAAGCGTGGTTGGGTAGTGGGGCAGTTTTAGTGTTTTTGTACATTGTGAACTTCACGCCCATCACTCACAGTCCTATGGATTGGCTGAATCTGTTTAATCCTTCAGTTTTGCTGCCTTACTTCGTGGATCGGACAGGTTCCCGATATACAAATTATCCCTTCAATTATGGAGAAATCCAAGGATGGGAATTTTTTAACTTGCCCTTGGGAGCGACTGGCTTTAGTGTTGTTATCTTGGCACTGCTCAACTACTGTATGTGGACCTACTGGATTGGGCAAGCACTCAACCGACGCTTCCGTAATCCGAATGCAACGATGTTGAGCAAGGGACAGAGTTATTGGCTTGTTGCATCTTGGATGGTATTTTCTGTAGGTTTTGCCTTGCAGCCCCCAAGAGCGTACCACTCATCTCAGTTTTTCTTCAACCTCAATGCCGTGCTTGCCTTAAATCTGGTACTGTTCGCTGGTTTAATTGCAGCTCTATCTCCTCAGCGGCAAGCCTTACAGGATTGGGCACGTTACCGACACCAAGGGCGTACTACTGGGAAGTCTTCCTTAGTGGGAGATTTGCTCTGGAATGACAAGAGTCCGGCACTTTTAGCGATCGCTATCAATTTAATCATTGCCGCCTTGCCTATCGCACTTTGGATTCTGGTTTGGCAGGCAGAGGTTGACAGCAAGTTACAAGCTCTCTCGGCGTTGATTCTGAATGTGAGTATCATTGCTGTCTACGCAGCGATCGCTCAGTTAATGTTGTTGATGAAAACTCGCAAACGGGGAATTTGGGCGATTGGCACCCTGGCTGCTGCCATTGGCTTACCACCTTTTGTTTTAAGCGTCCTATCTATTTATCCCGGACAAGAAGGGGGAGGATTATGGTTGTTCACTGCCTTTGCTTGGGATAACGTCATCCAGCATGCATCGGCTACCCTACTTTTCCAAACTCTTTTGATTCAAGTGGGTATTCTGAGTGTGTTGAATTGGCAATTAACACGACAGTTGCAACGACTGGGTGAGTCAGCATCGAAAGCTCTGTTTGCAGGGCGTCCTTCTTTGCCTGCATAGGCTTGCCGGGGAGCTGGGGTGCTGGGGAGAAATCTTACCGATTTAATTTAGATCAGCCGTTTTCTTCTTGCTCGATGCCGTAATACCTGTGCTAGCACCTTGGCTTCTCGTTCCGCTTTAAATAAATCCACAGATCGTGAGGTTAATACAAATAACCCGGATGGTTTTTGGTAAACAGTCGGCAGGTTTGCGGCTCGGTACTCGCAAACCTTGGGCGCGATTGCCTTAGAGCGAGGTTGCTGAGTTGCTTGGAGCGCCTTCAAATCTCGGTTAACTTGGGAAGCGATCGCTTTAAGTTCTAACACGGCTGCTTCTAGTTCGGTAGAGAGTTCGTTAATGCGAGAGGCTTGATACTCTAAACGTCTCAAACCGTTCCTAGTTCGTTGTTGTAACCTCCCCAGAGAAGACTGGATGGGAAACGATAAAGGCGCTTTCGACTGATAATTCTTGTGGTGTGGTATTGCATTCACGGCAATTAGATGCGAGCGGTAGGCAGGATGAGGTAGTATCTGGGGTTTCTTTTTCAAGACAGGAGGCTGTTTTCGATGCCTGAACTTTGCCTGAATCAATCGGAGTCCGGCTTGCAGTTTTTTCATAGGGATTATGGGCGACTGCGATAACAGTACTTTTGTACTATAACGGGAGGAGAATTGCAACCCCCTATTCCACGATTAAGGGGAATAGGGGGTTGCAAAGTGATAGAAACTCATTGCTTCAGTCTGAATCCTGAAAATATTTCTCTATAAGGGTTGCAGAAGACAGATAAATTTGAGAAGGGGGAGCCAATGGTTAGCTTTTTTATCGGCAGGCAACCGGAAAAATATTGAGAAAATCTGTTGTCATGCAACATCTCTATAGGTTTTTGTTATTCTTAACAGTAAAGAGAACAGTCTAGTTCGTCTCAATATATCCAACAGAGCAGCTTTAAACAATTCAACGCCAGGGAGAAAGCTCATGAGACGCAAAACACTTGTTATTTTAGGGATAGGAATAGCCATTGTCGGTTTAGCACCCATTGCCCAAGCACAGTCAGGAAGGCGCTCTGACTCAAGTGATAGTTCAGTCACATTGTCAGGCGAATCCCTTCGCACTGTTGAAAATCGTAGTCTATCTAATGATTACGGAGCGTTTTTCAACGGAGCATTGGAAGCGGCAGACGGTGATGCCGACTCTGAACCAAGCCCAACAAATCAATCACCGTCAGGCTTTCGCATTAATGACCAACTACGGTTGGTGGTGGGAGATACTATAACGACAGAAGATGATCTGAATTTGTTTACCAATCCAGCCGAATTGGGTGATTCTCAACGAGTCAAGCTAGAAGTCCCGATAGGGCAGTGAGGAAGCTGGGGAGCGGGGGAGACATATTAGATTGTTGTCTCCTTGCCTCTCCAGACGATTCCACTAGATAAACATTCCCTAGTGTTTTTGCTAGTTTATCCGGCACAATCACTATTAACCTTCGCAGGCAGACTTTATTTGAGTAGCCACTGCGTTAATCATTAGGCACTTTAACGTGTCGCCTGATATGTTTCCGAACCATTTGCAGCAACTCCTGGGGCTGTGGAGGCTTAATTAAAAACTCAGTTGCACCGACTAATTGGGCACGAGTTCGGTCAATTTGAGTATTTTTAGCAGTTAGAATAATAATAGGCGTCTTCTTAAACAGAGAAGATTCCCGCAAAAATTTACAGACACTATAGCCATCCGCATTAGGTAAGAGCAGATCTAGTAAAATTAAATCAGGATTGCGTTCCAGGAGTTGAGAAAATCCCCGCATCGGCTCTGGAATGCTCAATATTTGATACCCAGCAGGCATCAATATTTTTTTTAACGCCAGAGATAACACGGGACTATCATCAATACAGGCAATTAACGGTTGTTTAGAGTTAGATGTAGTTAGCTGGTTTTCTAATAGAAATCGATTTTTGGCAACAGGCTGTAAGACAGGCTTAGGTAAGGGTAAATCTGAAATTTCTTGGAATTTTAGAATACCCTTCTCAACCAATGGCATTAAGGAGTAAGTCACATCCAATACTGGTTGTTTGACCTGTAAAGCAATATCCCACAAAGTGAACTCTCCGTTAAGATACTTGTCTAAAATTGGGAGTTTTTTCGGGTCTGCTTTCTGCTGTAAAATAGGCGACAAAGTTGGGTTAATTTCGCTTAAACCAGCAGCTTGCCATTGTAGCTGCATCTGGGTTACTGCGGTGACAACTGTCTGTATTTCGTTGGTAGACAAGGCGATAACACGGCAAAGCGTTGATATAGTGTTTTGACTGGGTTTCAAGTCGCTTTTAAAATCGTTGTCGCGGCTTAACTCAAACAAACATTCTTGGATAACAGTACGAATCATTAATTTTGCTTGGATTAAGCTCAAGTGCTTTTGGTTGAGCCCACGATCAAGAAGTTGACATTCCCAAAGCCGATTGTCCGACAAGTGAGAGTAATCAACACTCCAATGCCAGTTAGGGCGATGTTGTTTTAATACTCTATGCCATCGCCTTACAGGATGAAACCCACCTGTAATATAGAGTACCTGACCGCGAACAATGTAAAAAGTCCAAAGAGCTTGGAGGTTTCCAATGATGAGTTCTCCATCACTATTTTTGCTCAACTTGTCTAATTCTGTAGTTAGCTTTGTTAGTGTCATTAGTGACCAGTTCAGTAGTATTTGTTAGGAATAGTGGAATAGAAAAGATAGATGCTAGCCGTCAAGTTGTCTTATAAGCTGTTGCCGTAACTTGGAGTCAAACCTGACAAGCAAACACCCTTGACTCATTTAACAGTAAGCAGTGAGTAGCCCTTGTACTCATCAGCAGAGTTTAAATCTCTTATCATCTCGGCACTAACTGAACAGTAAAAACTGATACCTTTTCGCCGAAAGCTTAGAAGGTGTTAGCGGCGGGTTTCCATCAAGAGCGATACGTCTGGTAAGTGGTAACTGATTGAACAGCGTAGATGCAGCCGTAGGTCAATGAAGTGAGAAAACTACAATTGCTGTTTTTGGAGGAGTTATTCCCCATAGTATTGGAATTTTAGTAACATAACATAACGTTCCCTAAAACGCACTCAATTTTTTGAGATTTGTCTACACTCATCCAAATCAACACGCTCATGTTCGAGCATTTCACCCAACATCGGATAGAGACTTCTGGTGCAACAATCAATCTAGTTAAAGGCGGTGAAGGAGCGCCACTGCTACTGCTGCACGGTTATCCACAGACTTACGTCATGTGGCATAAGATCGCTCCAATATTGTCTGAACACTTTACCGTAGTCTGCTCAGATCTGCGGGGCTATGGGGACAGCGATAAGCCACCTGCCGATCCGGCACATTTGACCTATTCCAAACGAGCCACGGCACAAGATCAAGTCGAAGTTATGGCGGCACTCGGCTTTGACCGATTCTCGGTTATCGGTCACGATCGCGGCGCACGGGTACTGCATCGCTTGGCACTCGATCATCCCAATCGAGTTGATAAAATTGCGCTTCTCGATATCGTACCGACTCGCACGATTTTCCAAACCGTGGATCAAGTGCTAGCCACTGCTTACGAACATTGGTTTTTTCTCATCCAGCCCCATAACCTGCCGGAACGCCTGATTGGTGCCGACCCGGAATTTTATCTGAGGAAAAAGCTTCGCCTGTGGAGCGCCAATTCAAGCGCTTTTACCGAGGAAGCAATGGCTGAGTACATTCGCTGCTTCAGTAATCCTGCCGTCATCCATGCCACCTGTGAGGATTATCGTGCTGCGGCATCGATCGACTTAGAGCATGATGAGGCGGACATTAACCAGAAGATTCAGTGTCCAGTGTTGCTATTGTGGGGATTACGCGGTGTAATGCAGCGCTGCTTTGACGTACTCGAAACCTGGCGAGAACGAGCAGTGGATGTGCAGGGTAGGGGTTTAGACTGTGGTCATTTTCTACCAGAGGAAGCTCCGCAGGAAACGATGCAAGAGCTACTCGATTTTTTTTCAGAATGACCTGATTGCACTTCTAGAGAAAATCAGCAAACTGTAAGGTAAAGATTCGATGAAGCTGACTTCAGTTTACGGCTGATGGTTTACTGATTAACCTATCATGCTAATGGCGTATTACGTGTTTTACGTCTAGATTACAGTTTTGACAGTCTTTACAGACTCAAAACAGTAGGGTTCACGAGTGATGCCTTACTGTTGCTTGAATAGGTGCATCTGTTAAAACCAATCCGAAGATTGAGGAATATTACCAAGCAAGCTAATTGGTACACTTCCTAAGCTATCCGGATTTTCTTTATCAAGCAGTTAATGGATTATCTGTGTGAGGAGTTTATTTTGGCATTTATCCGACTCGCAGATGTGATTATCAACATTGATTATATTGCCGCCGTGAGATTCAGCACCTATAACGGGTCGAGTGGGAGTAAAGAGATCCCTGTTGTTACTATCTGCTTGGCAATTCCAGAGGGTTCCTTCGATGGTGAAATCGAACCGTGTTCGGGCAAATGTCAGGGTTGCCAAAGTATAGAGAAGCTCGAGTACGAGAGCGATTTAGCGATCGCCATCTGGAATTACTTCAGTCAATCTAGCGATGTCACAGTCTTGTTCGAGTAAGCCTGCTTTTGTGAAGACTCGGTAAAACTGTCTTGACTTTGTTGCTGACACTCATGAAGTTGCCCTATTATGAATAAAGTGTAATACAAGTTATACACCGTCTTACACTTTCGACCGTTTCAGGGATGAAAGCACTAGGTGAGCAACTGCCTTTGCCTGAGCCTTCAGCTCTACTGTCGGTTGGACACCACCGGGGTAATCTATCGTTTCCGCTTCAATCTCATTCTTCCTGAATGTGGTGTTTTTTAGGTACTAGCACTATGAGCTTCTCCAAATCAGAAAATAAGTCAAGCCAGCCGAATGCAACCTCTTCTAAAGCCGTATCTCCTGATGAAGTGCGGCGATTTGACCTTGAGAATAAGCTAGCCGAACTGGCAGTACCCCTAGCTCAGGCATGGAAAGACAATCATCCTGATGCGCAACCAGCTTCAGAAGCCGATTTAGATACTTGCATATTGGCAGTAGCGATTGAAATCGCGATCGCTGGCGAGGCAGTCGGCGGTCCGATTGGGGTGCTAATTGCCGATGGTGGCAACGTAGCCGCAGCCAGCATCGCTTGCAGGCGCGTACTCTAAAGAGTTTATTTCCTGGCTCTCATGACTAGTGCAGCATGGCGGCAAGAACTATCCAGTTGAAAAAGCTTACTGTACAGGCTTTCTTTCCTTAGAGCTTTCTGCCTCCAGCATAGCTACCTTCTTGCACTAGAGCGATCGCTGAATTTCCAGATTTTACAGCACAGCCATTGCTGTACTAGTGGCGCTGGACGTTGAAGGGACTCCATGCTCTCTTAAGCTACATCCTATCCAATTCTCTACTAAACATAAAGGGCAAACCCCCTTCTGCCATCTCCCTACCCAATTTTCTGCATCACCGAATTAGCGTTTGAGATCACCCCTGCTTTAGATAACTGGGTCAGTAAGGCGGGTTTGCGCTGCTTGGTGCTTCAAACCATTACAGGCATAACTTCACATAAAGTCGTAAAACGTCCTATTCATAAGTTCTAGCGCCCTCAATCCAACTCTTCCACTGCAATTTCCACGCCATTTTGCCAATTTACTATCACGTCAAGGACATTGTTTCATGACTGCTCAGTTTGATCCCCTCAAAGCTTACAAAAATAAACCCAATGAACAAGGGAATGACGCCCTCAATGGCGTTTCTCAAACTAATGCAAAAGGTTACCATCCCAGTCAATATTCACTAGCTCCTGTCTCACCAGCAGCAACGACGAATGCGGGGCAGCCACAGCCACAACCTCTTACCTGGCGCTCTCTTCCCTACGGTTCCATCTCGGCATCCCGGCACTCCAGCACGCCCCTACGCACCCAATTGTTGCGGACAATTTTACCAGCCGTGCTGGTGCCTTTAGGGTTAGCAGGACTCGTTAGCTATGGCATTATTTCCCAACGTACCCAACAACAAACCGAGCAAGTATTGCGAAGTGAAGCGCTACTAGCCAGCGATGTAGTTAATGAGTTACTACATGAAGCCGAGAAAATTCCAGCCACTATTGCCAACAATCCCCTTGTTATTAATGCGGCTCGTGCGGCTACCGCTGCTGCTCAATCAGAGGGACTTTTAGGATTACCCATCGACCAACTCGAACAATCTTTTTCTGCTAATAAACTACTTCAATCCAATCCTACTCTCAACACTTACTTAGCAAAAACAGCGGAAACGAGTGAGTTTGCCGAGCTATTTTTTACCGAGAAAAACGGTTTCAACGTAGCCTATAGCAGTCCCACGTCTGACTTTGTACAGCGCGACGAACCCTGGTGGGAAAACACTAAAACGGGTAGTAGTGGTACGTTCATCGAACCAACATTTGATGAATCTGCCAACACCTTCGGAATTGAACTCAGCCAAACTATTACCGATCCCAACTCCGGTGAATTCCTCGGTGTTGTCAAAGGCGTCTTACCAGCTAGTGCGTTCGGTTCCGTACTCAACAGTATGCTCGAGCAGTTGAGAATTGCCAAGTCTCAAGCCGTACAACTACTCGCCCTAAAAGAAGATGGCACCGTTGCCGTCGTTGACACACTGAATGGTGAGAGTGCTAGCAACGATCCGATTGTGCTGGGAGGCGAAACTATAGCTCAGGGTGCAAAAGGTTTGATTGAAAGTGTTCAATCCCAAAACTCTGGACAAAGCCTAGGAGATGGCTTGCCCTTGAAGGGACTGAAAATTGATTCAGTTACCTCAAGGTTGGGGGAAACGTCAGTGAATGCCCGATTTGAATACGATGGCAGAAGCTATCAACTCGTTACTGTTCCCAAAACCAATTGGGTGATTGCCGTTTCGATGGAACTGGGTGAACTCAGGGCAACAGGAGCTCAAACGGCATTAACCTTCTCTCTGGGATTCGTGCTGTTGGGAGGAGCCATTGCCGCAACCCTGGTATTTTTAGCCCGTCGGTTGGCAACCCCTCTAAGACAATTAGCAAGTACTGCCGAGCAAGTAATTGCCGGAAACCTGAACGTCCAGGCTCAACTGGTGGGAGCAACAGAAACCCAAGTACTGGCTCAAGTCTTTAATAACCTCGTGACTGGCGTCAAAGGGTTGTTACAACAGCAAGCAGCAGAAACCCATCAAGCAGCCTTATTTGCTGACATTGCAGCATCCCGCGCTCGTACCAATTACGACTTAGAAGAAGTTTTCCAACAAGCGGTTCAAGGAGCACTGCAAGTTTTGGGAGCCGAGCGGGTTGTTGTGTATCGCTTTAACTCGGATTGGGGTGGATATATATCAACTGAAGCCGTTACTCCGGGCTGGCCCCGCGCCTTAGGGGACAAAATCGAAGATTCTTGTATCGGAGAGCATCTGATCGAAGCGTACCGTAAAGGACGGGTTGTTCCGACTAGCAACGTTTTTGAAGCAGGTTTTCACTCAGAACACCTGAAATTGATGGAACGACTGCAAATTAAAGCCAATTTGGTGACACCTATTCTCAAAGAAGATCAGCTCTTTGGGTTGCTAATTGCTCATCACTGCTCGGCTCCTTACAATTGGCAGCAGTCGGAAATTGAGTTCTTGAGAAAATTAGCGATTCAGGTCGGACTCTCCCTAGACCGAGTGAACTTCTTAACGGAGAAAGAAGCGGAAACCGAGCGTGCTCAGCAACTGAACGACATTACCTCTACTATCCGGGAAGCAGTCACTGCCGAAGAAGTCTACAATGCGGCAATCACCGGTATCCGCAGAACTCTGAAAACTGACCGAGCGGTTGTTTATCTCTTTAACGACCACTGGCAGGGAGCGATTGTGGCTGAATCGGTGGGTGAAGGTTTTCCCAAAGCGCTGGGTGCAAACATTGCTGACCCCTGTTTTGCCGATCAATATGTGGAAAAATACAAGCGCGGTCGCGTTAAAGCGGTTGAAAATATTTATGAAGCAGGCTTGACAAGATGTTACCTGGGTCAACTCGAACCTTTCAAAGTGAAAGCGAATATGGTGGCACCCATTCTCGCCTTTGGCAACCTCCACGGTTTGCTCGTAACCCATCAATGTTCGAGTACGCGGCTTTGGCAGGAATCGGAAATCACCTTCTTTAAACAGGTGGCGATTCAGTTGGGCTTGGCGTTAGACCGTTTGAATTTCTTATCTGAGATCGAGCTTGCCCGTCAACAAGCGGAAATGTTGGCAGAAGAGCAGCGCCAACAAAAAGAAGCCATTCAAATGCAACTGGTGGAACTCCTGAATGATGTCGAAGGAGCTGCCAGAGGTGACTTGACAGTACGGGCGGAGGTGACTACTGGTGAAATTGGCACCGTTGCTGACTTCTTCAACTCCATTGTTGAGAACCTGCGGCAAATTGTAATGCGGGTGAAAGAATCGGCGATTCAGGTGAATATGGCAGTTGGACAGGACGAGGAAGCCATTCGTCAACTGGCTGAAGCTGCCCTCAAACAGGCAGAAGAGACGACTCACATTTTGAATTCTGTCGAACAAATGACCAATTCCATTGAAGCGGTGGCAGAGAATGCTCGTCAAGCCGCAGGAGTTGCCAGCACAGCTTCTGCCACGGCAGAAACTGGTCAAGCCTCCATGGATCTGACCGTAGAGAATATCTTGAGCCTGCGCAGCACCATTGGCGAAACGACCAAAAAAGTGAAGCGCTTGGGTGAGTCGTCCCAACAGATTGCTAAAGTTGTTTCGATCATTGAGAAAATTGCTCTGCAAACCAACTTACTCGCAATCAATGCTGGAATTGAGGCAGCTCGTGCTGGTGAAGAAGGTCAGGGTTTTGCAGTTGTAGCCGAAGAAGTCGGTCAACTTGCTGCCAAGTCAGCAGTCGCCACTCAAGAGATTGAAGAGATTGTTGAGAGCATCCAACGGGAAACCGCGCAAGTGGTTGAGGCGATGGAACAGAGTACCAAGCAAGTGGTTGAAGGGACGCGCTTGGTTGATGATGCCAAGCGGAGTCTCAGCGAGATTCTAGACGTATCTCGCCAGATCGACCAGCTCGTGCAGTTAATTTCAGACGCGACGGTATCTCAAACCCAAACCTCTCAAGCTGTTAGTAGTTTGATGTACGAAATTGCTATGGTTTCAGCCCAAACTTCTGATTCCTCTAGCAAAGTTTCAAACTCCCTGCAAAAAACCGTAGAAGTGGCTCGGGAATTACAGGAGTCTGTCGGCACATTTAAAGTTGACACAGACCTATAGAGGGGAAACAGGGACGCGGAGACACGGAGACACTGAGGACAAGGGAATTTGTGAGGTATTCTCTTCTCCC
>NZ_JADEWY010000265.1 GCF_015207375.1 Coleofasciculus sp. LEGE 07092
GAGCTGGGGAGCAGAGGAGCTGGGGAGCTGGGGAGCAGAGGAGCTGGGGAACAAGCAAGACTCCTAAAAAATTTTGAACCATCTGTAATCTGAGGTAATTTTCTGGGAACTCTATGCTCATCGCTGTATTTAGCAGTCGTTCTATCAACCTTAGGACAGGAATCTAACCTAAATGGCTGTGATTGACATAGAACATCAGGGTCGCAAGTTTATTACCACTGAGCCTTTAAAAGATAGTGGAGAAGTCGGTGAGCAGAAGGTATGGGATGCTACCAAGAGTGCCTTTTTAGAGCGTAACTGTGTGGCGTACTGGCGCTATCCTATTTTTTCTAAAGTGGGAGAGCTGCGTAAGGAACCCGATATTCTCATAGCAGATCGAGAATTAGGTCTGATTGTCATTGAGGTAAGATCGGTAACAATTGACCAAATTGCAGAAATTAGCGATCGCCTTTGGCAGTTTCAAAACGTTGCCACCACGGAAGCCAACCCTTACCAGCAAGGGGAACACCAACTCAGAGCGTTGATCGGATATTGCGATCGCGAACCTGCTATCTGGCGCAAAGTGATGGGTCGAGTCTTAGTCGCACTACCCCTCATTAAAGCAGAAGAATGGCAGCAACGAGGCTTTGACCAACTCCCTAACTGCCCTCCGATTATATTCCAAGACCAGATAGGAAAGGTTGCTTTCCTCGAAAAAATTCAACAAGCAGTTCCTGTCATTTCAGGAGAAAACTTAGAGGATGAGCAATGGACACTACTGTTAACCGTTCTTAGCGGCACACCTGTACTTCGCAAACCGCCCCGCCCCATCCTCTCAACCAACGGTAAGAGTCGCGCCAGTATCGTGGCAGCTTGCGCTGAACAACTCTACAACCTAGATTTGCAGCAGGAGCACATTGGCAAGGAAATCCCCCCCGGTTTTCAGCGACTGCGCGGGATTGCTGGATCAGGTAAAACCGTGCTGCTGTGCCAGAAAGCCGCCCATATGCACTTGAAACACCCAGACTGGGATATTGCCTTGGTATTTTTCAGTCGCACCCTCTACGATACCATCATTGGCTTGGTAGACCGTTGGTTGCGCCGTTTCAGTAATGGGGAGGTTCAGTACGAACCCAAGATTAACAAAAAGCTGCGAGTGGTTCATGCTTGGGGAGCCAAGGAACAGCCGGGTTTGTACGGGATAATTTGTCAAGCCAATGGCATTACTCCCAAGGGCGTGAGAGATACTGTCCAAAAACAACCGAATCGAGGCTTGGCAGAACTCTGCAAACAGCTTTCCGAAGAACTGGAAATTCAGCCCATTTTTGATGCCATTTTGATTGATGAAGGGCAAGATTTAGTCTCTGATGATGAATTAAAGTATCAGGACAAGCAAGCGATTTACTGGATGGCATATCAAGCCTTGCGCCCGACTGAACCCCAACACCCAGAACAGCGACGATTAATTTGGGCGTATGACGAAGCTCAAAGCCTGGATACGCTCAAGATTCCAACAGCGAAGGAGTTATTCGGTGAAGCGCTGAGTGGGCTGTTGTCACAGGGAACGCAGTACAACGGCGGGATTAAAAAATCAGAGATAATGCTGCGCTGTTACCGCACTCCTGGTTCTATTCTGACAGCCGCTCATGCGATTGGGATGGGATTGCTACGTCCTGAAGGAATGTTGACGGGAATCACGAGAAGGGCAGATTGGGAACGAATTGGCTATGAAGTAACGGGTAAATTTATTCCAGGTCAACAAATTACGCTGCATCGTCCTTCCGAAAATTCTCCGAATCCCGTTTCCCAATTATGGGGTGTGCCGGTGTTGGAGTTTGAAACCTATAATTCTCGCCAGGAAGAAATGAGTGCGTTAGCCGAGAAAATTTGGCATAACCTTGGTCAAGATGACCTGAAGCCTAGCCGCGATATTTTAGTCGTCGTGTTAGGCTCGACTTCTGAGGCAATGGAATTAGAGAATCATGTCGCGGCATTTCTGATGGAGCAAGGGATTGATATTTACATTCCTACGGCTTTAGAATTAAATGAAATCAAACCTCGATGGCCCCACTACGACCCAGACCGTTTCTGGATGGAGGGTGGTGTTACTGTATCTCGTGTTCCTCGTGCTAAAGGAAATGAAGCGGATATGGTTTACGTGGTAGGATGCGATCGCGTTGCCAGGAATGAAAGCGATGTAAGTCTGCGAAATCAGCTTTTTGTCGCCTTAACCAGGGCGCGAGGTTGGGTAAGTCTCAGCGGGGTGGGTAACTATCCCCTGTACGAAGAAATGCGACGGGTAATCGAGAGTGGAGATAGTTTCACTTTTACCTATAAGCGTCCCCTGAAGCGAGATATTGGCG
>NZ_JADEWY010000040.1 GCF_015207375.1 Coleofasciculus sp. LEGE 07092
TGTCAGTTAGGCAGTGTTAGCCTGTGAACAGAGTGCTGCCGACAGTTCTGGATGAAGCAGGAAGAAAGCATCAAAGTGTACAACTATTTATAGTGTTGAGTAGCTTTGAGTAGGTCTTTTGTAACGGTATTCCATAGACTGTCAACCTGATAGACGTGTGGCAAAAAGCTCCTGCCTGTTGAAAACCAACCACAGCTCGGTTTCTACCACTGAAGGATTACATCGAGTGCATCCTAATTCCGATCATAGCTGGGCTGAAAAGCTTAAAGGGGAGCTGGGGAGCTGGGGGGCAGAGAAAAAGCTTATCCTCTACACCCCACACCCCATTTCCCACACCACTGATCCTAAAAAAAGAAGCCCTCCCAGATAACTCGGAGGGCTTTAACGTTCTTCACTGCAAGGAATCTTATACTATTAGCTAGAATAACGAGGGGTTGTGACGGTGATTCATCAAAGCGATGACAATAGTGCGATCGCACTCCTAAACTAGCAACTTGGGTTACTTAACATTACCAAATGGATAGTCACTCAACAGAGGAAACTTGGCAGTGCTGGATGGTTAATACCCTAACCGGGGAAGAAAAACTCATCGCCCACGGGTATGAGTCAGAGCCGGAATGCCAGCTAGAAAGCAGTTACATCTTTGCCCAATGGCAGATTAATCCGTATCCCATCAGCGAGGGATGGACTGTAATCTACCGCCAAGATAGTACATGGCTGATGGCTCGATACTGGCGCGATTACTATCAGGAGATGGCTCAATACTGGCACCAGCGATATGAAAAATTGTGCCAGGAGTACAACCCAGCTTACCAGCCCAGTGAGCAACCTAGGCGACAGCCCCCCAGACTCAAAACAGTAAAGCGTAGAAGGCGGGTATTGAGTCGGTACAACCGCAGCCTGAAAAGAGTTCAGAATGTAGGATGGCTTTGTGCAGGTACATTGCTTTTTGCGAGTACGATTGAAGTCCCTATTCGATTAAAACCTCTCAGAGTTTCGCAGTACGCTAAACAACAGGCAACTGATATTCCCCTAGGTGTTCGGGAGTTATTTGACAGCAAACAAGCACCGGGCGCGATCGCTATTGGGGTAGCTGAGGGTAATCTGACTCCCACGGGAAAACCAACCTCTATCTATTCAGGACACACCGATCCGGGCAACTTTGCCACTAACCGAGGGTTTTGCAGTTGGAACCAAGCGCAGGATATATCGATAGAAGAGGCAGATCGGCGTTGTCTCCAGGCGTTACAGTGGCATTCGGTTGCCACCGAAAATCGGATGCTTGACTTGGGACTCAACCCAGAGAATCACAAAAAAGCGATCGTTATGGGTACTGATTTGTGGAATCAATCAAACTCAGCAGGCCCCAACTTTCCCTTCACCTATAAAGCGGCTAAAGACCAAGGGCTGCAGGGACGGGATGCTTATATTTGGGCTAGGGTGGAAGCATTCCGCAACGAACAACAAGAACTCGACGCCAGTGGGTTGTTTGGTATTTGCAAGCGAGAGCCTTATTATCGACAACAACTGACAGGACTGCCAGAGGATTCAGAATCTTGGCGCTGGAATTGCATCAAACTTGACCAAATGCGACGAGTTCGAGAAATAGAACAAGTGTTGACCTTTAAGAGTACTTCCTCTTAAAGGACTCCTTTTGAACTAGGAATCATCCCAGAGCGGCGCGGATCGAGTTCCACCGCCATCCGAACTGCCCGCGCAAATGCCTTAAAGGTTGCTTCAATAATATGATGAGAATTAATCCCATCCAATTGGCGGATATGCAGCGTCATCTGACTGTGGTTGACTAATGCCACAAAGAATTCCCGTACTAGTTGCGTGTCGTAAGTACCAACCCGCTGGGTAGGAATCTCTAAACCGTAGCTTAAGTGAGGACGCCCGGAAAAGTCGAGGGCAACTTGAATCAACGCCTCATCAAGAGGGGCAAGAAAATGACCAAAGCGGACAATTCCTTTGCGATCACCCAGAGCTTTTCCTAATGCTTGTCCTAGAGTGATGCCTACATCTTCATTCGTATGGTGGTCATCAATTTCTAGATCTCCTGTTGCCCGTACCTCCAAATCCATTAGCCCATGGGAAGATAGCTGGTGCAACATATGGTCTAAAAAGGGGATACCCGTAGCGGTTGTGCAATTACCCGTGCCGTCTAAATTCAGGGTTACTTGTACATCGGTTTCCCCTGTAGTACGCCTAACGGTTGCCATCCGTGCCGAAAACGGCTGCGGGTGAGCTGGGGTATTGATAACCGGGCGATCCGCAGAAATCCCTTTAGGGTTCTCGCTGGTTTGCATAGCCGCTACTGACAAAAAACACAATTTATCATTATCTCACAGCGTTAGTGAAAAATAAGGATTTAGGCAGAGGAAATTTCCAACTGAAGCGTGCTACAGTGTCCCTGTTGGCAGTAATGCCGATTTAATGAGAAGGAGAACACGACCATGCCAGAAACTCAGGGTTTACTACAAGCTTTTGGCGAAGTCCGCGACAATCCCATCTTACTGGAGCATAACGTTACTGCACCCGTTTGCGAGGGATTCAATATTGCGTTGGCAAGTTTTCAAGCCCTCTACTTACAATACCAAAAACATCACTTTGTTGTAGAAGGAGCTGAATTCTATTCCCTGCACGAATTTTTTCAGGGAAGTTACGGAGAAGTACAAGGACACGTCCACGATATCGGAGAGCGCTTAAATGGACTAGGAGGCGTCCCGGTTGCTAGCTTCAGCACCTTGGCACAATTATGTTGCTTCGAGCCGGAAGCCGATGGTGTTTTTTCGGCACGCCAAATGATTGAACATGACTTAGTTGCTGAACAAGCTCTCATTCAGCTAATTCGCCGTCAAGCAGTACAAGCAGAAAGCTTAGGCGATCGCGCAACTCGCTACTTATACGAACAAATTCTCTTAAAGACGGAAGAACGGGCTTATCACCTGAACCACTTCCTCGCACCTGACAGCTTAACGCTGGGATTTGTGCAGAGAGCTAGCAACTAAATTAGCTTCGATGAAGGGGAAGTAGGGAGTAGGGAGTAGGGAGTTAAGGGAAATAAAGGGATTTGCGAGATGTTACTCTTCTCCCCATCTCCCCACTCCCTTTCACCAAGTTACGGCTTAGAAGGCAACTTGGTATTAACTACTGTGATCGACTCTCAAATTCATCGATTTCTGTATTCGGTGGTAGTGTCGTCGAGGTTGAAACCTTCTCAAACACGGTAGGATTGTTAAAGGTTGTGGGTCGCGGTTGTCCTGGACTTGTTCCTGCAACTTGTACGCGAATTTGACCTTCAGAGGTGACATCGAAAATCGTCATTACAGTAGCACCCTGCATCAGGTCTATGTTCAAACTCATCGGCTTAGTGTTGTTATCAACCTGGTAGCGCATTTCTAACGCTCTCTGCGGTTCATTTGGAGGGGGTGTGGCAGTCATGTAGAGTTTACCATCTGGGGTAAAAATCCAGGTGATATCCTGACCCGGCGTTAGTTCCCCTTGCCATTCACCAACCAAATCTTCAGCAGCAATATTTTTGGTTGATGCGGTTTGAATCTCGGCGAGGGCGGGTGAGAGAAACAAATGGGAACGAACTGTGACTCCTAGAGTACCCAGTAACCCCAGACACAGACCCGATGCCAATAAGCGATGGCGTGAAGCCAGAAAGGGACGGGCGGTGAAAAAAGAATAACCCATAAAATAGAAGTTCGGAAACTAGCGAGATCCTAGCATTACGTTACGGAAGCTGTAACTGAGCTTGAGCATTAAAAAATTGCTGCGTTAGTCCCTGCGTCACCAACAAGGTCGTTGTTAGGTTCGTAAATGCCAGCATAAACATAATCAATATTTGATAAGATGCTGCATTCAAAGGGTCAATCCCACTCAACAGTTGACCTGTGATAATTCCCGGTAAAGTCACAACCCCTACCACCATCATTTGGTTCAGCGTAGGAATCAGTCCAGCACGGATGGCATCGTTGCGATATCCTGCTACTGCCTGTTGCGGCGTGGCACCCAAACTCAGGTAGGTTTCGATTTCTAGGCGGCTACTAGTAATTGTACTCACCAAACGTTCTCCAGCGATCGCTGCCCCATTCATCGCATTACCCAAGACAATCCCCCCCAAGGGAATCAGGTACTGTGGCTCATACCAGGTTTCGGGCTGAATAATCAGAACAGTCGTATAAAGCAACGTCAGGGAGCTACAAAATAAAATTGAACTGAACACCACAGGCAAAAGCCGGGGAATTTTTTTGCCAATCCGATTGCGAGCAGTAATGGCAGCAATCGTTAGCATAACCAGCAAAACCCCCAAAACCGCCAGGGGATTTTTCAAGGCAAACACCACCCCCAGCAAAAACCCAACCACTATTAACTGCGCGACTGTTCGCCCGGTTGCGATCGCTAGAGGAATTTCTAATCCCAACCCCTGCCAACTGGATAAACCAATAGCGATCGCCATCATCCCCAATCCCCAAACTAAATCGATGGGGTCAAGTTGAATCAATGCATCCATGTGAAACAATTTGAGAATTCTACCATTCTGAAGTAAATAAGCATTACCAGCAATCCCGATTCCCTTTTGACGCAAAATTTGATTTATTTAAGTAAAAATTCTAGGTGTAAGCGAGTGAATCAGATTCCCCCTATTGACCTGAAACGGCAGTACAAGACGATTGACCAGCAAGTGAGTGCTGCTGTACAGGATGTTTTGACCTCCGGGCGTTACATTGGCGGTCCCCTGGTTGAAAGCTTTGAGCAACAATTTGCAGCTTATATCGGTGTCTCTGATTGTGTAGCGTGTAACTCCGGCACTGACTCCCTTTATCTGGCACTGCGAGCCTTGGGAATCGGCTGTGGGGATGAAGTCATTACAACGCCCTTCACCTTCATTGCTACGGCTGAGGTAATTACGGCTGTTGGTGCCACACCCGTTTTTGTGGATATTCACCCTCAAAGCTTCAATTTAGATGTCAATCAGATTGCTGCTGCTATCACAAACAAAACCAAAGCAATCCTGCCAGTTCATTTGTTCGGTCAGCCAGTGGATATGACTGCCCTCATGGACATTGCCCAGTCTAGGGGTTTAGCGGTAATTGAAGACTGCGCTCAGGCAACAGGCGCTGAATGGAACCACCGAAAAATCGGTAGCATCGGACATATCGGCTGTTTCAGTTTCTTTCCCACTAAAAATTTAGGCGCTTGTGGCGATGGTGGGGCGGTAACGACCAACGACAACCGCCTTGCCGCTACCATTCGGATATTGAAAGAACATGGCATGACTACTCGCTACCATCACGAAGCTACGGGTATCAACAGCCGTTTGGACACCCTACAAGCTGCCATCCTTCAAATTAAGCTGCGTTACCTGGATCAATGGAACGATGCTCGTCGTCAGGTTGCTGCTGCTTATCAGAAGTTGTTAAAGCCAATACCAGGCATCGAACTCCCCCAAGAACTCCCTGGAGGGCGTGCTGTCTGGAATCAATACACCATTCGCTTGATCAAAGAAGGTAGCAGTAGCCACTACCGGGATGAAGTCCGTCACAAGCTCCAGCAGTTGGGAATCAGTTCTATGATTTATTACCCTCTGCCTTTACACTTGCAGCCAGTTTACAAGAACTTAAGCTACCCACTGGGTGAGCTACCAAATGTAGAGCAAGTCTGTCACCAAGTCTTGTCTTTGCCAATGTTCCCAGAACTGTCCTTTGAGGAGCAGCAACAAGTCGTCTACGGATTGAAGGATTGCATGAGTTAGTAGAGGTAATCCCATCGGGTAAGTGATTGTCACCTATCAAATGCGGTAATTAGAAATGGGTTGGTAGGGGCGGGTTTAACCTGTGATATTGGCTTTCCCACCTAGATATCGGTAAACCCGCCCTTACGAAAAGTGACTTAAACCCTAACCCGTCGAGGGCTAACCGTTGCCAACGCTTCCACTAAACTACGGACAGCGGCAACCATCGCTACTTCGTTGTCTAACTGATTGACGGCAGACCCGACGCCAACACCCGCAGCACCCGCCGCAATTGCCATCGGTACTGTCACGCTGGACAAACCAGAGGCACACAGCACAGGCACTGACACGGCACGGGAAATCTCGGAGGCGGCTGCTAGGGTTGGAGCCGCTTTTTCAATCAAACCCAAAGTCCCGGCAGAGCGGGGAGTGCTGCTAGTACCGCCTTCAGTTTGGATGATGTCGGCACCCGCTTGGACCAATTCTTCTGCCAACTGCACTTGTCGGTCGAGAGTTAGGATGTGAGGAACGGTGACAGATAAGGTAATATCCGGCAGGAGCGATCGCGTTTCTTGGGTCAGTGCCAAAACTTCTTCTGCTTCAAACCGTCGTCCTTGAGCGTAAAAGCTATCAAAGTTTCCGATTTCAATCAAATCGGCACCTGCTTGGACGGCACTGACAAACGCTTGGGGTTCCACAGCAGACACACAAATTGGCAAGTTTGTCAAGCCTCGGACAAGACGAACCAAATCAGGTTCGGCAGCGATATCTACAAAGGTTGCACCGCCTCGATCAGCCGCCTTAACGGTCGCGGCTACCTTGCTGGCGTCCAGGTTATTCAAGCCGCTAATTACTTTAAGAACTCGGCTTTGATCAAATGCTTGTTTTAGTCTAGGATGCATAGTTATTATTGCAGTTCACCTTTAAATTATTATCGATACTGTTGCTTCTTTTTTCACCATCGGGGATTGCTGATACATTCTTTTGTTAACATAAAATTTACATTGTGCCACTTAGTGAGGCGAATGTAAATTTGGTCAAAGGCACGATCTTTGCCTAAACTAAAATCATGCTGGAGAGCGTGTGTAATTTCTTCGTCCTCAAACCGTCATGAATTTTGCACTAGGAAACCTGTCTTCCTTCCACTCGGAAGTTTTGCAGCAAACTCAGTTAGGTCAGCTATGTAGTCAAAATGAATTGTTTCAGGATCGCTACGAAATAATGCGAATGCTGGGTCGAGGCGGTTTTGGGGTGACATTTTTGGCAAAAGACGTGAGTTTGCCAGGTCAGCCCTTGTGCGTGATCAAGCAGCTATGCCCTAAAGTTAGCGATCCGAATGCCTTAGCGAACGCCCGTAACCGTTTTGAGCGGGAGGCAAAAATTCTGGGCAAACTGGGCAGCCACTCTCAGATTCCCATGCTGTTGAATTATTTCTCGATCAACGAGGAATTTTACCTAGTGCAAGAATATGTACGCGGTGCTACCTTGGCAAGGCTAGTCAGGCGCTGCGGTTGCTTGTCGGAAACAGGGGTCAGGCAGTTTCTGTGCGAAATACTACCCCTGTTAGAATACATCCATCGGCATCAGGTTATTCATCGGGACATTAAGCCTCAAAACATTATTCGCTGTCAAGACGATGGCAGGCTGGTTCTCATCGACTTTGGGGCGGTGAAAGAGCAACTGGCTCAAGCAAGCGATAGCAGCATGAAAATGCCTTCTACCCATTTCATCGGTACGGTAGGATTCGCCCCACCAGAGCAGTTTTCTCTGCGACCGGTGTTTGGCAGCGATATCTATGCCTTGGGTATCACTTGCTTTTTCTTACTGACAGGGAAAGCACCTCTAGATTTTGATAGCGATCGCCAAACGGGTGATATTTACTGGGAAAATCTCGTTCATTTGAGCAAACCATTTGCTCAAGTTTTGCGGAAGATGACGGAAGTTTCCCTATCGAAGCGCTATCAATCAGCCAGTCCGATTCTACAAGACCTCGGTTACACCTCACCTCGAGATAATTTAGGACAGTATCTGGTTGCTCGGCAGCAACAATCTCACAGTATTACGGTCAATGAGAGTGAGAGCAGTCGGAGTGGCTATCGTTCTCCCACCGCCAAAGCCGCGATCGCAATTCGAGGATGGAGACAGCGGATTGAACAAAAACAGCAGCGCCGTTACACCCCACCTAGTCAACGTCTTATCAGTTCATCGAACAATTCGGTTTAAAAATGGGGAATAGGGAATAGGGAATAGGGAATGGGGAATGGGGAATGGGGAATGGGGAATGAGGATAATTATTCTTTTATCTACGAGCGCACCGTTCGTTTTCAAGATACTGATGCCGCTGGCGTCGTCTATTTTGCCAACGTCTTGTCAATGTGCCACGAAGCCTACGAAGCGTCTCTAGCGGCATCGGGCATTGACCTGAAGTTATTTTTCAACAATCGGGCAGTTGCTATTCCTATCGTTCATACCAGCGTAGACTTTTTTTACCCACTATTTTGCGGCGATCGGGTGCTGATTCTCTTAACGCCCCAGCATCTTAGTGAAAGTAAGTTTGAGATTGTTTATAAACTGACTGCTGCTTCCCAGTCACATCAACAGCTAGCTAAGGCAGTAACTCGACACGTTTGCATTGAGCCAATGACTAGAACCAAAACTCAGTTACCTGAGTCTGTCATGAAATGGCTGGGATGTTGGCGTGGCGATCGCTAGTGCATAGAGGACATTGAGACAATCTTTATTGATTAGTTTTTCAAGCAAAACTAAAGACTATCTAAAATTCGATTTTGTCTCGGGATTGTGTAGTCTACACTACTAGTTAAGATTTTAATAAAAATAAATATTTTATTCTAGCAGAAAACTTCGAAATGAGCCTGCCACCCACCAATAAAAACGCAATGGACATCCTGGCTTACGGAGGAGTGCTACATCGCATTACCACTCGCATCCGTCAGTCACTAGAGTTACAGGAAATTTTATCAGCAACGGTTGCAGAAATTCGTTCGCTGTTGAAAACTGATCGGGTCAAAATTTACCGCTTTCACCCAGATGGCAACGGACAAGTTATTGCAGAATCCCTTGCCAAAAACCGCCTACCGTCTCTACTCGGATTCAACTTTCCCGCTGAAGACATTCCCCTTGAGACGCGACAGATGTATATTAAAGCCCATCAACGCTCGATTGTTGACGTGGCGGCACAGCAAATCACCCTCAGTCGTATCGAGCATCCCTTCACAACCGGGGATCTGACTTTGGAAGATATTCACCAACAGCCCATTAGCGATATTCTCCAGCGTCCGGTAGACCCCTGCCACGTAAACTATCTAACGGGTATGGGGGTAATGTCATCTTTAGTGGTGCCGATTATTTACCAGCAGCAGCTTTGGGGTTTGCTAGTATCCCATCACGCCGAATCAGGAGGCTTTCAGGAAGAAGACTTGCAGCTTATCCAACTCGTAGCCGATCAATTATCGATCGCGATCGCTCAATCTGAACTGCTCAGTCAAACCCGCTCGCAAGTGCGGCAAGAAACTCTCATCAATCAGATTACCCCCCTGCTGCACTCGCCGCGCCCTATGCCGGAAATCTTGCAACTTGTTTTAGAACGAATCGTCAGAGCAGTTCAAGGTTCAGGTGGCAGACTTTACCTAGTGGCAACTCCCCAACGGTTGTCGAGTCTTCATACCTGTGGGATTCAGCCCATATCGTCAGAGTCAGGGAAACCGGACTGGTTGGAAGAGTATTCCTTATGGCGGGAACTGATGCAAACTCCAGCTTCACCGTCCCAATCAGAGGATATCTTCAGCTTACGAGCGATCGCAGACCTTTATCAAGACCCGCAACTAGCGCCTCTGACGGACGCTTTCCAAACCACTCCCATTCGGGGAATGCTAGTCATGCCCCTTGAGTACAGGCAGGAATCCTTAGGGTATCTAACCATTTTCCGGAACGCTATTGATACTGAAACCCTCTGGGCTGGTTATTGGAATCGGGATCAGCGCCTGGAACGCCCCCGCGCCTCCTTCGAGGTTTGGCGAGAGCAAAAAAAGAATCAAGCCCCGGAATGGACGAGCGAAGAACTCGATTTGATTCAGTCGCTGGGAATTCACCTCGCTATGGCGATCGTACAAAATCAACTCTACCAATTAGAACTCTACAATCACGAACTTTCCATCGCCCGTGTTGTCGCAGAGGAAGCCAGCCGCCTGAAATCTCACTTTTTAGCATCAACTAGCCACGAACTGCGAACTCCCCTTGCTTCAACTCTCAACTGCCTGCAAATTCTTGGAAAAGGCTTCTATAAAAGCGAGAACGATTTAAAAAAATACCTACAACTCGCCGAGCAATCTACAAAAAATCTCGTTAGCATCATCAATGATGTTTTAGACATTGCTAAAATTGAGTCAGGTCGCATGACAGTCGAGTTAGAACCAGTTAGTCTCAAGCCCCTCCTCGAAGAACAACAAACTCTTTTTAGCGTTGAAATCGAGCAAAAAGGAATTTCCTTGATTAGTGAGTGTGAAGTTGATCGGGTTTGTGCCGATAAAGGAAAACTCAGACAGGTTCTAACGAACTTACTCTCTAATGCCTTGAAATTTACTGAAAGTGGTGAAGTGCGCATTCGGGCAAACAAACCTGCGGAGCGATCCGCCGTTGAAATTGTGGTGACAGACACGGGTATCGGTATTGAAATGATGAAGTCAGAACAGTTGCTAGAACCATTTGTGCAGGCAGACGGTTCGATCAAGCGGCGTTACGGTGGCACCGGACTCGGTTTGGCAATCTGTAAGCGATTGGTAGAACTGATGGGGGGGCAAATTCGGTTATACAGCGCTGGAAAAAATCAGGGTACAACCGTAACCGTTACGTTGCCTTACCCCATCAACCAAGCTGAAGGCGAAGTTTGTTGCTATATTTCTGAGAGTTAATACGACTGGAAGTAATGCCATTTTTTGACTATTTAAATTATAATTTAAATCCCTTTACGAAGGGAGGTGTAACTTGAAAATTCTTCTTGTGGAAGACGATTATTTACTTGCAGAGACTACGGCTACACTGATTCAATGTCTCGGCGAACATCAAGTTTATATTACCGATGAACCAACAGAAATTTTCCAGCACTGTCAATCGGGAAATATAGATGTGGTGATGATGGACGTTAACTTGCCAGGAGCGCAATGGGACGGTCAATTGGTTAGTGGTGCCGACTTGTCGAGACTGCTGAAAACTCAACCCCAAACGGCTAATATTCCCATTGTTTTAGTAACAGCCTACGCCCTGGTTAATGAAAAGCAATCTCTGCTAGAAACATCAAAAGCTGATGATTTTTATTCTAAACCGATTTTAGACTTTGAGTCTCTTTTAAAAGGGTTAGATCAACTGGTCAAAAAATAGCCCCCTAGGGGAGATGGGGAGCTAGGGAGATGGGGAACGTCGGGAGAGGAGTGCTTTCGTAGATGACTCACCCGCTTGCCGCAGTTGTCGCGTTAGTTGTAAATTTAGGAGTGCCACGGCTAGGGATTGACCAATTAGTGCCACTAATACGGAAGTTCCAGCCGCGTATTCGACACTAGCCCAAGGAAACGCTGAAAATAACCAAACAGCAGGCTCTCTCGAAGGTGAAATTGACAAAAAGCCGAAAGCAATGGGTGGCAAAATAATCAAACCACTGATAGTAACAGCCGCCCAAATTGCCCGTTTTGGCGTTTTCATCAACAGCATGAGCTGAGTAATTGTCGCGTAGAGAGCAATGAGACTGAAACTTAGCAGCAGTCCTACCAGTGCCAGAATTGTGTATTCCCTAGGAGACGACAGCATGATCCACAATAGCAAGAAGATGGAAGCGATCGCTAAATTCAAAACCACTGCCACAGGTGCTGGGCTGGTTCTGCCCCAAATCAAATCGGGTATTACCTTTCTTAGACGAGACGAGCGGTTTTGGTGGCGGTAACGCGCCCAATCTTGTATGGCTTGGCGATGGGGACTTAACGCGGCAATCAAACCTAAAAACAGCAGTAGGTTGAACACCAGCATCGCTGCAAAATTTTCAAACAAACCTTTTGGATCACTTCTCCAGTCTGTCACTGTCGGATTGACGGCAAAGCCCAGTAGCACCCCTTCAAAACAAGCTGTTAGCCTGTAACTTTGTGATTTGCTCAGTAGAGTCGCGTTGGGATTGTGGAAGCAACGGTTTAGTCCTTGCCAAATCCAGTATGTCCATAAACCATAGTTGACGATTGTAAACCCAGCAATCGTTCCTATTCTGGCACCAATCGGTAGATAAAACCAGAGCAACTCAACGAAGCTAGCACCATGGGAATAAGAGGAATTGGCAGGATCTAAAGAATGGGAGTCAATCAGGTACGGCAATAAACTTCCCGGATTAAACAGCATCAACCAATCGCTGGGAGAATTAAAATTGCCACTGTATTTGAGTTGATCTGTTGTCGCAAACAGGAAAATTAACACCGCACCACTACCCAACCAAGCTTGGAAACCAGCCAACCAGTTACCGACTAAGCCAAACAGCAGGGCTGCACTGTAGAAAAACAGGCAGCTTGCACCGAGAACGCCGTAAAAGCCCAAAATTTGACTCAGGGGGATATTACCCGAAAGATCCGACAACAAGTGTAAGGGCAGGGCGAGGGCGGCAACAAGATAGAGCAAAATGGGTACTCCTAAGAGTTTGCCACCCAAGATGCTGGGAGTTGATCCGGGAGTCAGACGCAGAAAATTTAATGTGCCGCGATGTTCTTCTTTAGAGAAGTCTGCGATGAGCATATAAGTGCCGACTACCAACAGGGCAAAAATGCCAATGAGACTCAGCCAAACGAACACGTCTTGCCACCAAAGTTGCCAGTTAATTTCAAACCCCCCCAACTTATCAGCAATGCAACCGGGACGGGAATACTCTTGGCTGAAACCTGTGCAGTAACGGTTGTGAAGAGGATGCGGATTTTCAGTCACTGGCAGGCGACTGGCAAACGCCATCAGCAAGAATAGCTGCCCTAGGAAGGAAATTGCGACTGAAACCAGAATATTGCGAGGTTTAAGACGCCCTTTCAGTTCCCGAAATAACTGGGGATTCCACTCACCTAATTGGTTGATTAAATTCAGTGTCATATTATTCACTCTCCCTATAGAGAAGCTTTTAGCGCTTGAAGGTACGGTTAGCCTATCCTTTCTCTGGCAGTTTGTCAGACAATTTCAAAAATTGAAACAGCCGTTAATTTTCTCAGGGTCAATTACCCGCTATGATAAGAGACTGCCTGCTAGGTTCAGCAATTCAGGCATCCACCTCTGAAATTGTCCACGGAATTCCAATCAAGATGACACAACAGCACTACCGCATTACTCTTTTGCCAGGGGATGGCATCGGACCGGAAATTATGGCAGTTGCGGTAGATGTTTTAAAGGTGATTGGGGAGCAGCAAGCACTCAGTTTTGAATTCACCGAAGCTTTAATGGGGGGTGCGGCTATTGATGCAACCGGCGAACCTCTACCCCCTGATACCTTAGAGGTGTGTCGCAAGAGCGATGCCGTATTGCTCGCAGCAATCGGCGGTTATAAGTGGGATAACCTGCCGCGCCACCAACGTCCGGAGACGGGATTGCTGGGATTGCGAGCAGGATTGGGTTTATTTGCCAATTTGCGCCCGGCGACGATAGTTCCTCAACTGATTGATGCCTCAAGTCTGAAACGGGAAATCGTTGAGGGGGTGGATATTATGGTGGTGCGAGAGCTGACAGGGGGTGTTTATTTCGGTCAACCGAAGGGCATCTTTACTTCGGAAACGGGTGAGAAGCGGGGTGTCAATACCATGGCTTATACAGAAGCCGAAATTGACCGAATTGGTAGGGTAGGGTTTGAAACGGCTCGCAAGCGTCGGGGAAAACTCTGCTCAGTAGATAAGGCAAACGTGCTGGAAGTGTCGCAGTTGTGGCGCGATCGCATAACCGCGCTAGCATCTGAGTATCCGGATGTAGAGCTGTCTCATCTGTATGTAGATAATGCTGCCATGCAGTTAGTGAGAGCGCCCAAGCAGTTTGACACCATTGTGACGGGCAATCTTTTTGGAGACATTCTTTCAGATGCTGCGGCTATGCTAACCGGGAGCATCGGGATGTTACCGTCTGCCAGTTTGGGAGAAAGTAACCCAGGCGTTTTTGAACCCGTTCACGGTTCGGCTCCCGATATTGCCGGTCAAAATAAAGCAAATCCCTTGGCTCAGGTATTAAGTGCCGCAATGATGCTACGCTATGGCTTGAATCAACCCACTGCGGCTGAGTGTATTGAGCAAGCTGTTTTTAAAGTTTTGGATAAAGGCGATCGCACAGGAGATATCATGTCAGCAGGAATGAATCAAGTCGGTTGCCGCGAGATGGGAGATGCTCTTATTGAGGCATTGAGGCTTCCGTAAGAGTTAGAGGGGTACACGAGCGTTCTCAGCTTTCGTAACCTCTGCCGTAATGATGTTGGTTAATTAAAGTCGAGCTTAAACAATAGGGTTAGGCGGGTGGTATATACATCACAGCAATGGCAAGAAGAGTATTTAGATCGGACAGAGCTGCCGATGCTGTTAGATCCCAGTCTCCTGAGAGCGGCTCGACAGATATATCGCACGTACTACGAAGTCCATCCCAATCTCACCGAGCGTCCTTCTGGGGTAGCGATCGACCGATTTACCTATCGAGGGAAGTTAATTTTTCGGAGCAAACCTATTCTTTTGCCCCAGGAATGTTTTGTCCCCTTCAGTCAACTAGAAGCAGAAATTTATTAATCATTAGTCATTAGTCAGTGGCAAATGAGAATCGATAACTTATCCGTTACATCCGTTACTCACATCCGTTGCCACTCTCTGACAAAGGACAAAGGACAAATAACATGGAAGCCTTATTTGTCAGCCTAACTTCATTGATAGTATTTGCTCTGGGGGCATCCATTGGTAGCTTCCTGAACGTGGTAATTTATCGATTACCCGCTAATTTGTCGATTCTTTTTCCCCCATCTCGCTGCCCCCATTGCTTGCACAAACTCGGCAAACGGGAGAATATTCCTATCTTCGGCTGGTTGTGGCTAAGAGGGCGCTGTCGCCACTGTCACAGCCAGATTTCGGTGCGCTATCCCTTGGTGGAGGCGGTAACGGGTATTTTATTTTTGCTGGTGTTCTGGCAGTATGGTTTTGGCATAGAAACGCTAGGGTACTGGACGTTTTTGAGCTGGTTATTGGCTCTATCGTTAATTGATCTAGATACCATGACTCTGCCGAATTCGCTCACTCAGTCGGGATTGATAGCGGGTTTGGTGTTTCAGAGCGTTGCAGGTTTTTTACTGGTATCTCAACTGTCTGGGGTAGCGAGTCAATTAATGGCGGGTGTTGTGGGTGCTGTAGTGGGTATTTGGTTATTTGACAGTATTGCTGTAGTCGGTTCAGCAGTCTTTCGGCAGGCAGCGATGGGTGCAGGAGATGCCAAGCTCGCAGCGATGATGGGTGCTTGGTTGGGATGGAAGTATCTGTTGTTAGCTGGGTTTTTGGGTTGTGCGGTGGGAGCATTTGCCGGGGGAGGTGCAATAGCTCTCGGTTGGCTGAATCGACGACAGCCAATGCCCTTTGGTCCCTTTTTGGCGATAGGAGCGGGATTGACAGTATTTTGGGGTGATGCCATTCTGTCGGCTTACCTGCGGCTATTTTTTCCCGATGTGGCTTGGCTTTTTAATCTTTTGGTGTCGTGACTTCCGGCTTCTTTGTGGGCGGGTTTATCAAATGGATTGGCAAGAAAGCAGATATCTCGGTGAAACCCGCCCCTACACTGTTGACCCTTGAACCTTAAAATCTTATAGAGATGGTTAATTGCTAAGAGAAATTTTTTTTATGACCACTACTGTAAATACAACTCCCAGATTAGCGTCCCGAATGGTTAATGGCTTGCTCTCGATTAAACCTCTGGCAAATCTAGCCAAGCACCAAGCCCGTACTATGATGATTAAACGGGCAGAAAAGATTGGAGTACCTTGGACGAAACGGGTAGAGGAGTTGCGTTCCCTAGATTGGGATGCTCGACTTGCTGAAGTACAAGACTTGCAGTTGACGTATCCAGACTATTATTTGCGATCGTTCCACGCTTACGAAAATGGGAATCTGAACTGGGAGGCTGCTTGGGAGGTAGAATCTGCTGCTTATGCCGTTCATGCCAAGATTTGGTCGGATGGGGATGTGCAGGGAGATCCCCGACTACGCCAGAGTTATCATAACCTTGTTAAAGAACACGTTTCTATTGATCCGCAAGATATTTTAGACTTGGGTTGCAGTGTGGGGATGAGTACGTTTGCCCTGCAAGAGGTTTATCCCCAGGCAAAAATTACAGGTGTAGATTTATCGCCTTACTTTCTTGCTGTAGCGCACTATAATTCCCAAAAACGCAACATCGATATTAACTGGAAACACGCGGCGGCTGAGGCGACAGGTTTACCCGATGCTTCCTTCGATCTAGTATCTGCCTTCTTAATGTTCCACGAACTCCCCCAAAAGGCAGCGAAGGAAATCTTCCGCGAGGCACGGCGCTTGTTACGCCCTGGTGGTTATCTGACACTCATGGATATGAATCCTCGCTCTGAGATTTATAAAAAGATGCCGCCCTATATCTTGACATTACTGAAGAGTACCGAGCCTTACTTAGATGAATATTTTGCCCTGGATATCGAGCAAGCCATAGTAGAAGCGGGTTTCGAGTCACCGACGATTACACCAAATACTCCCCGACACCGCACGATTGTGGCACGAGTTAATTAGTTTTGAGAGTCGGGGAAAGGGGAAAACTGCTAGAGTAACGTTACTTTCCCGATTCCCGATTCCCGATTTACAGGCAGTTTACTGGAATTTCAATCACAAATTGTGTTCCTTGCCCTGGAGAAGAAACACAATAAATTTGACCTTTGTGTTTTTCTACTACAATTTGATAGCTTATCGATAATCCTAATCCCGTGCCTTTCCCTACAGGCTTGGTAGTAAAAAACGGTTCAAACATTTTAGTCCGTACTTTTTCGCACATCCCAGAGCCATTGTCGGCAATCCGAATGGTAACAGTAGAAGTAGGGGAAGAAGACGCGGAGAGTTCTACACTTTTCCTATTCCCAATAGAAGTGTGGATGGCAATCACCTGGGGTGAAGGTTGATTGTCTAGAGCATCGATCGCATTATTGAGAAGATTCACAAATACCTGATTCAATTGACTGGCATAACAGGTAATTTTTGGAAGTGGGCTGTAGTCTTTAATGACTTCAATTTCTGGGCGATCGCCTTCTGCTCTGAGTCGGTGCTGCAAAATAAGAAGGCTGTTATCAATGCCCTCATGGATATCGACAGGTTTTAGATTTTGTTCATCCAGTCGGGAGAAGTTTTTTAGGGATAAAACAATCTGCTGAATGCGTTCAGCTCCTACCTGCATTGAATTAATCAGTTTTTGCCAATCTAGTAGCAGAAAATCTAACTCGATATCAGACGCTATCTCCTGAATTTCGGCTGTGGGATGAGGGTAAGTCTCTTGATAGAGTTTAACCAGGTTTACTAAGTCTTGGAAGTAGCGACGGGCAGGAATCAGATTGCCGGAGATAAAGCTGACAGGATTATTGATTTCATGTGCCACACCCGCAACCATTCGCCCTAAACTCGACATTTTTTCGGTTTGAATTAGTTGGGATTGGGTGTGTTTTAATTGGTTTAGAGCTAGTTCTAGAGCTGTTGCTTTTTCTCGTTCTCGCGTTTCACTTTGTCGTAGTGCTTCCTCGGTTTGTTTGCGCTCATTCAGTTCGCTTTCTAATCGGTGATACAGTTCGGATTGCTGGATAGCGATCGCAACTTGGGTTGCGAGTTGCTCAAGTAGATTAACCTCCCACTCCTGCCAATGCCGTATCTGGTGACATTGATGGATAACTAGCAGTCCCCAGAGGGTATCTTGCTGGAGAATGGGGACTACTAATCGGGACTTTACCTCCAACTCTTGCAGATATTCCCGCAGGCAGGATGCAGTTTCATCAACATCAATGTCAGAGATAACTCTCGCTTTACCTTGACAGTAGTTTTGATAGGTATCCGGCGGGAATTCTTCATTTTCAAATTTCAGTCCGATGGTTGTAGTCCTCTCGGTAGCGACAGACTCATGGGTGACTACACCCGTTTTATCAGGATAGAGACGGAAAATCAGAGCCCGGTCGGCTTGGAGAAGTTGTCGCACTTCACTGACAGTAGAGTTGAGAATATCATCAAGATGCAAAGATTTGCGAATGTGTTGGGCAACTCCTGCGAGTAACCGTTCCCGTTCCATTTGCTGTAGCAGTGCAGTTTCTACTCGTTTGCGATCAGTGATATCCAGTACCGTTCCAAATAGTTGAATCACCTGCCCTTGCTCATTAAAAATAGGTTCTCCCTTACAATTGAGATGCCGGACATGACCATCGGGTCGCACAATCCGAAAGTCAAATTCGTAGGGTGTTCCATCTGTTAGCGCACGACCTATATTTTGTTGAAACAGCGCTTGGTCATCGGCATAAATCAGCTCGATTAATTCAGCAAAGGTTGGTTCGGGTTGTGTTGGGTCAAGACCAAAAATGCGGAATTTTTCTTGTGAATAGGTAATCTTTCTAGTGAGTACATCAAATTCCCAGCTTCCGACGTGGGCAACTCGTTGGGCTTCTGCCAGAGAAACTTCACTCTTTTTGAGGGAGGCGATTAACTGACTTCGTTCTTTTTCCGCTTGTTTTTTGTCGCTAATATCCTGTACAACCACCCACGTCATTTCCGGATATCCAGACTCGTTTTTCTGGCAGTAGGCTGTTATCTCTACTGGAAATACCGTACCATCCTTCCTGATATATTCCTTTTCGTAGGTATCTGAATATTCCCTTTCAATGACTTGTTTATTAATAATTTCGGCTTCCCAAGAGTGCCACCTTTCAGGTGTTATTTCCCAGATTCTCTTTTGCTTGAGTTTTTCTAGGGAATACCCCAACATCTTTTGGTAACTGGCATTGCAATCAATAATTCTGCCTTCAATATCCACCATTACAATGCCATCAACACTGCCCTCAAACAGGTGGCGATAACGCTTCTCACTCTCCTTGAGCTTCTCTTGAGCAGTCTGGCGATCTTCAACTTCCTGAACTAACCGTGCATTTTGCACTAAAAGTTGCTTAGAGAGCCGTTGAATGCGCAATTGATTCTCAATGCGAGCCAAAACTTCTTCTGCCTGAAATGGCTTGGTGATGTAGTCCACCCCGCCAACTTCAAAGGCTTTTACTTTATCGAATACTTCATTCAATGCACTGACAAAGATAACGGGAATGTCCTTGGTTCGGGGAGATGCTTTCAACCGAGAGCAGACTTCATAGCCATGCATATCGGGCATCATGATGTCTAGCAAAATCAAGTCAGGTAGGGTTGACTTGACAGCCATTAATGCTAGTTTGCCGCTCGGTACAGATCGCACTTTGTACCCCTGCTCAGATAACATCTTAATTAAAAAGTTCAAATTTGCAGAGGTACTGTCAACAACTAAAATATTTCCTGGTGATGGAGTATTATACTTGTTATGCACAGGAGTGTTCTGGTGTAGCAGGTTGCTCGAAACCGCTGGGAAGATTTCCTCCCTTGCTTCCCCCGCCTCAAAAGCTACCCCTACCGTCTTGGGAGTAGATGATATTTCTGAGTGCGACATAGTAGAATTCCTTTTTAAACGGCTCTCGATTGAGTAGTCGATTTATCCTAAAGATATCGCACTCCCAGATGTTTGTTCATCACTTCAAGAATATCTATTTCTGGGAAGGGCTTGCGGATAAAATTATCACAACCTGGCGACAGAGCAACAGCTTGCTCTTTAAACGCGAGTGTTACAATACACTTTCCAACGCCCGTTTCAATGCTGCCGCACTCTTAAAATAAATCTGGGGACAATCCATCAGTGCCAAATCAATCACCTCCGCCAGTCGCCTGGGAATGGAGGCATCTCGTTGGCGAATCGGCACAGGTTTAGTTTGCAATACTACTAAAAACGGGTCTTGACCAACAAAATCACGGGGTAATTGACCCGTTAGCATAAAGTACAGGCAAGCTGCCACTGCCCAAACATCGATTTCTGGTTTAGTATCCTTAAAATCAATCACCTGCTGTCGCGGCATGAAAGCAGGGGTGCGTGCTTGAGTACCACTCATGGATAATCCCCTCAAACCCGCCAAATCGAAGGCTTTGACTATCCCATACTTAGCAACTTTGCCGATGCGACCTAAACCTACATCAGTCAGGAAGATGTTCGTCGGGTTGAGGTCGCCATGTACCAACCCGTGTACTATGCACCGACTGTCATCTGCCCGTTTAACCGTGGGAATGTTGACCCTATGGGCATACTCTAAACCATCCAGAACTTGTAAGGTAATGGACATCGCTTCATTAACTGACAATCGCCCATCTCGTTGCCGCATTAAATCTGCAACACTACCTCCATTGCAATAGTCCATGGTGAAGAAGAAGTTGCCCTGACTGTAGCCGAATGCTTTAAGCTGAATAATATTGGGATGCAGTAAGAGTTTAGTCTTCTTCATCTCCCGCAAGAACCGAGAGATAGCTCCGGTGTTAGCAGAAACTTGCGATCGCATCACTTTCAGTGCCACCAACTCTTTAGATTGGTCGTGGTGTGCTAAATAAACGTTTCCCAATTCCCCCTTACCCAACCATTTCAGAAGGGTGTAACCTTTAATATCGGGGAAATACGAGTCTGGTATTTGAGCGACAACTACTGTGGAACTGCATTGCAACTCACCTGTACTCGTTACAGAGAGTTGCTGTTTTGTTGGCATTACCTGCAAAACTCCTGGGGTAACTTTAAGCGGCTTCGCCCCTTCAATACTGATGCGGAACACCGTATTGCGCAGCTTAATCTCATCCCCTTCCTTCAAGTCATATTCTGGAAACTCCATCAGCGCTCCTTCTGCTGGCGTTTGCTGCCGTTGGCGCTTGCCGATGATTTTGCCATTAACGTAGGTGCCGTGGAGACTGCCAAAGTCGCGGATGCGAATTGCTGGTGGGTTGATATCGAGCAGGCAGTGATAGCGAGAGATGGTTTGGTTGTACTTATCGTTCGGAAATCGGGGGTTGCAATCTTTGGCACGACCAATAATGCAAGTAGTGCGATCGCTAAATTCAAATCTCTGACCTTTGAGATTTCCGGTGATGGCTATCAGGATCACTTTAGCAGACATCTGGGATTTAGTGAGGATTGAAGGGTCGTTGCAGAACAAATGGGTGAGGTAGATATTTTTCGCTTGCTAATTTATTTTTCCTTATTTGTCGTTACGAAGGAAATAGCTTTTTATTATAGTTTGTTGAATTTATTTTTCGTTATGTATCGTTAGTGCTGTTATCTTTCTCTTTTTTCTCAGCTTTTTATCCCTGCTTAGGTCGCTAAAACCATGTAGAGACGTGCCATGGCACGTCTCTACGTCAGGGATCTCTAATAAGAAGCAACGGCGTATTGAACCAACTGCGCCAATTTCTGACGCAAGGTTTCCAATCCCAAACGCTCGCTAGCAGAAACGAACACCCCTTGAGGAAATTCCTCTTTCGCCAGTGCTAGGGTTTCGCTGTCTACCTGGTCAATCTTATTAAACGCTAATAAAATTGGTCCCGGTGTCACAGGCATATCTCCCAAAATCGACATGACCGAACGAATGTGACTTTGCCATGCTGGATGGGATAAATCCACCAAATGCAATAAGGCATCCGCTTCTGTCACTTCCTCCAACGTGGCGCGAAACGAATCAACCAGGGGTGGCGGCAGTTCGTGAATGAATCCCACCGTATCCGTCAGCAAAATAGAGACAGATTCCTCCGTCTTAGCGTCCGTAATTGGCAACCGTCGGGTTGTCGGGTCGAGGGTGGCAAATAGCTGATCCGCCGTATAAACCTCAGCATTCGTTAGAGTATTCAACAGCGTAGATTTCCCCGCATTGGTATAACCCACAACTGCCACCGTTGGCACGTCCTGCTTCTGCCGTCGCTGCCGCATCCGCGACCGATGTGCCTGCAATTGGTTCACTTCCTGTTGCAATCGAGCAATGCGGCGCTGAATGGTACGGCGTTCGGTTTCCAGCTTGGTTTCCCCAGGTCCGCGAGTCCCGATACCACCCCCTAATCGTGACATTGTCCGACCGCGCCCTGTCAGGCGGGGTAGCATATATTCCAACTGCGCCAGTTCCACCTGCAATTTCCCGGCACGGGATTGGGCGCGTTGGGCGAAAATATCTAGAATCACCTCTGTTCTATCTACTACCCGCACTCCAGTTTGAGCTTCTAGATTGCGGATTTGCGCTGGTGAAAGATCCCGGTCAAACACGACCAGATTAGCCCCCAGCGTCTGCACTGTCAGGGCAATTTCCTCGACTTTACCCGCACCCACCACCGTTTGAGGATGGGTTCTTGATCGCTTTTGCCGTAGAGTTTGTAATACTTCCCCACCTGCCGTTTCCACTAAGCGGGCAATTTCTGCCAAACCGTCTTCAAACCGTTCTGGGGTAACATCTGCTGTCATTAACCCTACAACCAATACGCGATCGTGGTCAGTATCGACTTGTTGGGCTACAAATTCCCGGCGGAACTCAGTTTCGAGCCCCTCAACCAAATCCAGAAAATCTTGTTTGGTCAGAACGTCCAAGCTTACCGGAGGTGAGATGTTCCAGTTTGGCTGACCGTCAAGGGTTTGTTCGGATGGATTAGTAACGGGAATCAGGTGAGCCAAATAGGTTTCTTTGATATATCCTGTCGCACCACCACCCCGCCGTTCAAATCCTGATTCGCTAATTGTCACTACCACCAAGGCATCCAATCGCTGGATTGCCATCGCTGTTAAGTCAGCTTTTCTAGGTGTTTCCGATTTGAGTTGGGTGGAAAGACAGCGAATTCCGCTCAATCGTTCAGCACCGTAGCGCGGCAATTCCAAAGGCGGAATCTTGGTTTGAGTAGGCGTGCCAACTCCTACGCGAATGACTTGTCCCCGCCGGTTGATGTAGGTACACAGAGGCTGTTTCAGTTCCGCGCTAATCGCTGCCAACCGCTGGGCAAATTCCGGCGTGGTTAAGCGATCGCCTGGTAAGCGTTGGTTGTACAGCCGTTGTAGCTGTTTGAGTTGGCTGGACTTTAAACCTTTAAGATTTCCGTAGATAGTCTCGATAGGCTAACAACCAGTTAACTGGTTCCCGACTCTGCTGATATCCATTGTAGTAGAGATGTTACAGGTAAGGTCTTTACTCGGTCAGGATTTACGCATAGACGCTACATCTGGTAGGGACAGGATATATTGTGTCCCTACCATTAGCGGTTTACAGGCTTTCTTTGCGTAAGTCCTGTCGGTATTAAAAGCGATCGCTAGGGCGAGACTGAAAATCTTTAAAGTCCCCCTTCTTGATGCTTCCTGACTCGAAGGAAACTTTTAAGGGGGGGACTAAAGGGCTTATTCCGATAAAGTCTTCAGTAAGAACGGGGCAATTTTGTCAATGGAAAGTGTCTGTTGCACAGCACCCAGAGCCCTCGCTTCTTTGACCATACCAAATGCCCCTCCTTTCTCCTCTTGACCGACGGTGATGCCTCCGGCTTGAGCAATTGCCTGCAAGCCTTCTGCACCGTCACTACCAATTCCAGTAAGTAACACCCCAGCCGTTGCCCTGCCATGAAATCGGGCGATTGATTTGAACATGGCTGAGATAGAGGGACAATGCTTATCTGTTTCTGGACAGTTGGTATAAATGAACTTGCCGTGAGTGTTTAATTCTAGATTGCTTTTCTCTGGGGCAAAATAAACGATTCCTGGTAAGGGAGACTCGCCAACTTCGGCAATTTTGACCTGCAACGGACACTCAGAAGATAGCCAATTTATCAAGCCTGACAAAACACCTGTACTGAGGTGTACCGTGCAAATAATCGGCAATGGAAAATTCGGAGGCAGTTGGCAAACAATCTTCTCAATGGCTTGCAGTCCGCCTGTGGAAGCTCCAATTGCGATCGCCTTGACGCGAGAGCTGACATTCATCATTTGCATTTGATTGCCTGAGAATGCCCCGGATGTCATCGGTTTGGCAGAACTACTCAGCGACTGTCCGGGTCGTTTGGCAGTCACTTTCATATTAGAAAGGACTTTGATTTTGGTAATCAGCGCTGCTTTAAGTTTCTCGTAATCCGTGGGGGAATCGGTGGTAGGTTTGGGGAAAACATCGGAGGCTCCCGCTTGCAGCAGACGAAAGACATTATCAACGTCTGCCTTGTTTACAAAATTGCTGATCACCAAAATCGGTCGGGGATCTTTCTCCATGACGCGCTTAGTCAATTCCAGACCATCCATATTTTCCATGAGTAGGTCTGTACAAATCACATCTGGGCGCATCCGATTAATTACCTCCAGACCTTCAACACCATCGCGTGCTGTGCCGACCACATCAACATCGGGTGAAGAATTGAGCAATCGTTGCAGGATTTCCAAAGCAACGGGAGAATCTTCAACCAGAACCACTCTGTTAGCTGTCATTTAAATCAAACTCCTTAATGTATCTAACAAAACACCTTGCTCAAAATCACCCTTGGTAATGTAGGCATTTGCCCCCGCTTGGTGCCCCTGGTCTTTGTCCTTCTGGGAAGCAAGAGTTGTTACCAGAATTACGGGCAAATCTTTGTACTCCTGGAATTGGCGAATTTTGACGGTGAGTTCTAACCCATCCAGGTTCGGCATTTGCACATCCGAAACCACCGCCACAAAGCTATCCACCCTGAGTTTTTTGAAGCCATCTTCACCGTCCACAGCCGCTGTAACCTCGTACCCGGCACTTTCCAGAATCCGCTTCATCTGGGTACGAATTGGAATGGAGTCTTCAACCAGGAGAATTTTTTGTTTAACTTGGGCTTGTTCGGTTAATTCCTTAACCGTGACAGAGGCAATAGCCTTCCTCGCCGACTTAAATAAATCGGGAGGATTGAGCACCATGCACACTTCGCCAGTTCCCAAGATGGTTGCCCCCGAAATATTGCGAACCCGTTTGAGCAAAAGACTTTGAGGCTTCAATACAATGTCCTGTTGCTCCAAGATCGTATCGACCAGCACTGCCAAACGTTCCGAGCCAATCCGCAGAATAATGCAGGGGATGGTTTTTGAGGCGGCACACAGTGCTTTGGTTGATGCAGGCGGTTTGACGGGCAAGCCTAATAAATCAGCTAACCAAGTCACAGTAACAGACTCACCCTGAAACGGAAGTGTCTGGCTGCCTCCAGAGGCAAACACTTCTTGGGGAGACACTAGCTGCATCGCTTCCACGAATCCCACAGGGATAGCATAGGAATGCTCACTGACTTGTATAATCAAGGCATCCGTGGTGGAAAGAGAACTACTGAGGGTGATCCGGAACAAACATCCTTTGCTCGGTGTAAATTCCACCTGAATGTTGCCCTTGAGTCGTTCAACGTTGGCTCGCACTACGTCCAACCCAACGCCCCGACCGGAAATCTCAGTAACAGCCGTGCGGGTGGAGAATCCAGGGGCAAAGATTAAGGCTTGAATTTCAGCCGTTGACATTTCGGCAAGTTCTTGTTTAGTACGAATGCCCCGCCGTCCCGCCGCCCCTTTAATCGCTTCGACATCCAATCCACGTCCATCATCCATGACTTCAATGCTGACAGTGCTGCCAACCTGATAACCCCTCAGACGAATTGTGGCGGTGGGAGACTTGCCCAAACTCTGACGCTCAGTAGGCGTTTCGATGCCATGATCGATCGCATTTCGCAGCAGGTGCAGCAGGGGGTCTTTCATTTCTTCCAGAATCCGCTTGTCTACACTAGTGTCAGACCCTTCCAAAATAAGATTGACTTCTTTGCCTTGCTGTTTGGCGATATCCCGCACGGTACGGGGAAACAGGTTAAAAATCGTAGAAAATGGTAGCAGTCGCAGGGAGTGAATTCCCGACTCCAGTTCATTGGCTACGGTTTCCAGTTTGGTGTTATCTTCATAACTTGTGCTTCGGAGCCGATTCAGCAAAGCTTCCAATTGCTCCAAGCGGGTTTCCACTAGGTTGTAGAAATTTTGCAAGGGTTGCAGTTCAGGAGTTTGCAAGCGCCGTTCTACCTCGTCATAGGTCAGACGGCTGGCAAACGCTTCTCGATTCCACTCTTCGCACAGGGCGATGATTCGGTCAATTTCAGCAACTCGATCTTCAATGTGACCTTTAGTAACAACCAGTTCGCTCGCTTGCGTCAATAACTTATCTAGCTTTTGGGATTCAACGCGAATCGTGTCAATCTGGTAATTATTGACCTGTGTAAGAGCATCTGCGGCTGGCGGTGCATCATTGCCAGCTAAAGGCTGCTCTACAGTTGCTTGGGCAGAGACTGCACCATTAGATTGAGCAATTGTTTCTTGAACCTCTGGCAGTGCCTCCCCTGAATCAGCCCCCATCAGTTGAGCTAAGACATGGAAAACACTGATTCCTGCCGATTGCCCAGTAACGGCTTCGTGGGCAATTTTGCGAAGAGCATCCAGCCCCTGATAGAGGCAGTTCATAACTGGGGGGGTTAGAACTCGCTCACCCCGCTTAACCGCCCCGAGAATGTCTTCTAATTGGTGGGTCAGGGTTTCGGCATCTTTAACCCCCAACATCCGGGAATCGCCTTTGAGAGAGTGCGTTTCTCTGAGTAAGTGCTCCAGTTGGGCTTGATCTTGAGGGTTCTTTTCTAGATGGAGCAATCCGGATTCTATTTTCTGGATATGGTCGGCACTGGCTTCTTTGTAAAGACTGCGTAGTTCTTCATCTTCTATGATCATGGCTTTCAGACTGTTTTCGACGGCTTGCTCCTATGGGGTGGGGAACAGGAGTTTGATTTCATTTGGATTTGAACTTGCTAGATTTCAAATTCTGAAACTAGGGATTGGACAGGTTGCTCAAATCCAAAATCGATTGACTCCTGCTTTGTGCTTCTTTAAACCACAGCCTCAAGATTCTCAGCAGCTTTGTTGAGTTCTTTGGTCGCGTCTTTCACTTGGATAATACCGGCGGCTGTTTCTTTTGCTCCTAAGTTGATGGCATTCATAGCAGCTACAACCTGCTGCACGGTAACAGCCTGGTGTTTAGAAGTCTGGGCAATCTGTTGGGTACTGAGGAACACCTGATTAATGGAGTTCGCAATATTTGCGAACACATCACCCGTTTCTTCAGTCAGTTCAATACCCATCGTTGCTTTCTTGGTGCCTTCATCAGTCACCATAACCGTTGAGTTAATCGCCGCTTGGACTTCGTTAACCAGGGAGTTAATTTGATCGGCTGACTTCTTACTTTGGTCGGCAAGTTTGCGAATTTCACCCGCAACCACCGCAAAGCCTTTGCCATGTTCGCCGGCTCGTGCGGCTTCTACCCCTGCGTTTAGAGCTAGCATGTTAGTCTGGTTTGCCAAATCCGCCACTAGTTCAGACACTGTAGAGATTTGACCCGTTTGTTCGGAAAGGCGGATAATTTGGTTGGCGATCGTGGTTACTTGGTCTCTCAAACCCGAAATACCTTCGATCGTGCGACCGACTGTTAGAGTTCCTCCCTCGGCGAGGAGTAAGGCTTGTTTGGCACCGCCAGCAGCAATGTCTGCTTGTTCAGCCGATTGCAGCGTAAAAACTCCCAGTTCCTCAATGGTACTAGTCGTTTCATGCACTGAGGACGTTTGATCCAAGACGCTGCGTTCCTGATTATCTACAGTCTCAGCAATCCCTGCTGAAGAAGACGTTACTGACTTGGCGGCGTCAGTAATGGGTCCAATGATCAGACGGGCAATGTAGTTCGCAACGTAATAGGAGACGAACACCCCAGAGCCTATACCAACAATCAATCCACCCCAAGAAATAATGGATGACACCTGCTGAACTTGAGCGGATGCTTTTTGTCTTTGTTGTACAATCTTGTCTTGTTCCTGACTCATTTCCAGAAGCTTGACCCTGATGTCATCCATAATCTCCTTACCCTTGTTGGAAAGTACCAGGTTAAGCACTTCTTTGTCTTTCCCAGCTTTTTTGAGATTAATGGTTTCTTCCAATTCAGCGAATTTCTGCTGAATCAAGGGTTCTATCTTGTCAACCCTCGTGCGCTGGTTGGGGTCGATGATTAATGTTTTCAAGCCCGTCAGATGCTCTTGTAAAAATTTTCGCCCACTCTCATAGGGTTCCAGATAGGTATCCACACCCGTGATAATATATCCACGCTGTCCAGTCTCTGCATCGACTATATCCTTTTCTACCAGTCCCAGTAGTTCCTTTACTTTAAATCCTTGTTCTGCCGTTGCCTGAGCTTGTTTCAAGTTAGCCTTAGAAACTTCAGTAATCGTTGTAGCAATACCAGCTACTGCAATCACGATACCAAAACCTATTGGTACGATTTGACTGACTGATAGGCGGCGTTGCTTTTTCTGATGCCTCGGCATCTCTTGCTGTTGTACGATTGGCAGTACCTGTGTCATTTTTTTTCTCCAAAGTGACTCAAAGATTTTGAAATTCTCTCCCCGTTCCCTCGTTTACAGGGCTTCGGGCGTTCATTGTTGTACTTTTCAGGTTTTCTTTTGAATGCATCAAGCTTCTTCATTCACAGCCAACCTTCCTTGGGTAAAAATCTTGGGTATGTCCAAAACTTTCAGAATTTTTTCCTGAAAGAAAGCAGTTCCTCGAACATACTGCTCACTAATATCAGAAACATTTCCGGATAAAGGTGTCATGTCAGCCGAGTTTAGATACACCATTTCCAACACTTGCTCGACAGGTAACCCGGCAACAATGTCATCAAGCTGAACCACCACTGCCTCAGAACCAATCTTGACTGGGTGAGTAGGGAGATTCAAAACATTCCGAATATCAACTAAAGTAACAATTTCTCCTCGCAAATTCATGTTGCCGATTATATGGTTCGGGCAGCAAGGGATGGGGGTCAAATTGCTAATTTCAGTGAAGCCTCGCACTAGTTCTAAGTCTACTCCAAAGTATTCACTACCAAAACCAATCACCGCCAGGGGCATTAGCTCGGTTGTAAGTTTTAAACTTTCATCGGACTGCCTAAGATTATCAGCTCGCTGCCGAAATATTGCCCTGGCTTCGGGTATGGTATTAGGGCAGTACAAGTCGTAAAAGTCGGAGATAATTTTGGAGGTTTGGAGTTCGTCGTCCTGGTGGGATACTTCCTGTTTTAGCTGCTGATCCGCATTACTGCTTGGAGATGCTCCCATTAAATCTACCTGAGCTTGTGCGTCCCAAATTAAAGGAAGTACCGACTCTATTTGGGGAATTAACTCCTTAGGTTCAAGCAGAATAATGTTGCCTATCTCTAGTGTAGCAACTCCACTAATTAATGCGCTATCAATCTTATCGATAGCTTCATCAAAGGAGTTACTATTAATGAGTTCAGCGTTCAATTCTATCACTTCGTTGACCTGCTGGACGATCATGCCAAATTGTAAGTCTTCCCATTGCAGAATAATCACATAATCACTAAGCTGAAAACTTTTTACTGAATGCTCTTGAAGTAAATCAAGATGCATCATTGGTACAATTTGTCCTCGTAAATTAACAAGTCCGATCATATCGCCGGAGGCTTCAGCGATCGGGGTGATTTCGGGAATCTGGAAAATTTCCTGAACCAGTGCTGTATCAATTCCGTATTGCAGATCATGCAAGCGAAATTTTAGGTATTGCTTAGTTTCGATGACAGTCATTTTGAATCCTGTGGGAATAAGAGTGAAAACTATCGTAGAAGTAGCTGGTCAATAGGGTGCTCAATTGTTTAATTAAAAATTAAAGGACTGGACTGAATTAAAATGTAGATGTACTGATTTTTTATTCAAGCATAAAAGAAGATTAGAGCTTATTTTTCTCCGTACACTTATCCACGATTTCGAGTAATTTACTGGGTTCAACTGGCTTGGTTAAATAGTGAGTTGCACCAGCAAATTGACCTCGAAGTTTGTCAGAGAAGTTATCTCGTGCCGTGAGCATAATAATGGGTAAATTATTAAATTTTGAAATACTACGTACCGTGCGGCAGAATTCTAAGCCATCAATTTCTGGCATTGTGACATCCAACAATAGCAGCGAAATTGGATTGGTATTGATCACCTTTAGGGCATCTACAGCATTACTGGTCAACAACACCTGATAGTGATCGCCTAAAGCTCGCTTGATTGTGGTTTGTACGATCAGAGAGTCATCGACACTCAGAACAATTGGAGATTGCTGTTGGGTTCCAGGAACTCCTTGGGTTGCAGGAGCATTTCCCCCAAAGCTGACCCAGCCCGATACTGCCCATGCCATATAAGACCGCGCCAGTTCCAGAGGGTCTTCGCCTAATTGCTCGGCAATATCAATGAGCGATCGCACCCCGTCCACCCACTTCTGTAGATGCTGCTGCGCCTTAGTGTCTGTAACAGCTTGCGAACTTCGCGGTGAAAGGTCGGGAACAGCATCCATTGAGGGAATAACAGGAGCAAGTGTCGCCCATTCCTGTTGGCGCGTCGTCACATCTCCCATGACTCTAGACCAGTCCAGACCATGACTGTCTTCACCAAAACTAAGGTCAAACTCCACGGTGGAATCTAACCGTAACTGTCCGGGATGATGCAATGTTTGCTCTAGCACTCGTACAACTTGAGCGTGGACAACTGTTTCAATCTCCTCCCACTTGAATACTCGTATCCGAACAATTTTTTCCAAAAGCTCTCGAAAGGATGATGGATTTTTTAACTTTTGCGCTACATATTTGATGGCAGTATCAGCCAATCTATGCTTGCACTGAATTCCGATGGCTTCGGCAAATTCTTTATTATTGTCTGGAATTCTTAAGCCACCATAAACAATTTCACCGTTATTCAATAGGAGAAGGCGAAACCTTTGCGTTTGCTCAGAATTTATAGTTGTATTTATATAAGCAGTACAACTGGCATTCCCACCTTGTAAATCCAAAAGCAAATTCTGTAATTGCCCAGCTTGATACTGTATTGTTTCTAGCATTTTTAGTAGTGTATGAATAATTCTGCTATAGATCCACCTTTTTTTATTTTTTATTTGCCGTGACTTGAAGTATTAGTTACTACACTTATTCAAGCGTATTTTAAGATGTTAAGATCGTCAATTAATGCAACAAATCTTTATTCCTTGTTTATTGTTTGTGGGTATATAAATACTATTTTTTAGTAATACATTTTCGACATCTGTAATACCATTTTTCCCATTAATTGATTAATGTAATACATCTATTTTGTTAGTAATACTAATTACTTTAACGAGAAAATATAGAGAGTAGACTTGAATATATTTCTCTCTCTCTGCCCAAAAAACCTTGAAATTCCCAAAGGAGATGGGGAGATATAGCAGTGGACACATATCTTAGGACAAACTCTGGTAGAGACGTTCCGGCGGAACGTCTCTACTAAATTCATATATGTCCTAACCGTCTTGGCATTTGCTATAAAGGAATACAGACAAATGGCACTGAAATAAGTCAGTTCATAGTTGGCACAAAGCGTGCCTCAAGCGCTTTAGTGCTGACTACGAACACTTAACCAGAATCTCCTGTAGCGTCGTTGGGTTAACCCTCACCCTTGAACGAGGCAATAGCTATCTGCCCAATTGGTTGGAATTGGGTAAAAACGGCTTTAGCTAGACGCTAGCCGTTGTTTAAGACTTTTTGTTTAACTGGCAATTGTGACTCTTCTCCAGAAGGACGCTTCTCGCAAACAGCATCAACAAAGGCTCTATAGCGGTTCTCATGAAGCGTGAACTACAGCCCTTGTCTCCCTATATCCAACCCCAGTTCTAAGGCAACTCTACCGAAGTTGGTTTGGCAATGTGGGGCAAACCCCAACCCAACTTTTCTCGCAACAGTCGGAAAAATTCTGGGGGTTGCAGGCGGATAAATCGAGCTGAATAATGCGATCGCTCAATCTTCACGCAATCCTCTGGCAACACGTAGCACCCGGCATTCCCATCTACCACCATTACCAACTGATTAGGATTTGCCGGATAAATCGTTACCTGTTCGCTATCGGCAAATACCAGCGCCCTAGACGCTAGTGAATGAGGACAAATCGGCATTAACTGCAACACTGGCACCCCAGGCGTTACCACCGTTCCCCCAGCACTGAGAGAATAAGCTGTCGAACCCGTTGGCGTTGAGACAATCACCCCATCAGCGGCAATATCTACGGGTGAGTGATGCCCGATTTGCACTTCAAAATGACACATACAAGTTAAAGGTTCCCGGTGCAGCACCATTTCATTCAAACACAGGGCTTCCCACCACAGGCGTTCATCTCGAAGCACCTGCACCCGCAGCATCGTTCGCTCTTCAATTTCATACTCTCCATCCATTATCTGTGCCAAAGCCTGGGGAAGCTGATTGACATAGGTTTCGGTTAGGAATCCCATGTGACCTGTATTCACCGCCAGTAAGGGGATGCCATAAGGAGCTAATTGCCGGAAAGCGGCGAGAACCGTTCCATCTCCTCCCAAAACCAGCGCAAACGCCATCTGCTCGTCAAAACCGGGCGGAGCCAGTTTTTCCATGGGTGTATGACAAACGGGAGAATCTGGGCGGGAATAGCCCAAAATTCCCCCCACACCCGTTGCTATATAAACCTCCCAACCTGAGGATGTCAGCTTGTCTTGTAACTCCGTAGCTATTCGACAAGCTACGGGTTTGAGGTCGTTGTAGATTATCCCTGCTTTGCGCACACTCACCAATCTGGGTCGTAATTATATTAGTTGTAGCAGTTACCCCGATATTCTATCTACAGACTCAGCCTTTTTAAGATTTTGATTTGAACGGAGTCTTTTTCTTCTTCTTGGCTTTTTGTTTCTCGTAATCGATTTCTTTGAGTTTTTTCATGATCCGGCTGAAATACTCTTGCAGGTAAGCTTCTAAGGTTGTGCTTTCCTTCGGATCTAAACCAAAAACCTCGTAGATTTCCGCCATTGGCGCATCCATAGGTTTACCCGTTGCCAGCACTTCAGTAAATGCCAGTCGGTCGGAAATATTCCAACCCCACTGAAAAAATCGCACAATCTGGCGCATTGCCCGCAAAAAATTAAGTGGTAATCGAGCAATTCTAGCTTCTTTTCCAGACAAGCGTTCGCACAGGCTGATAATTTCCTCAGCACTCCAAGCACGAGTGCCTACCACGGGATAGGTTTTGTTAGTGGTTTCGGGAACTGTAAGGGCGCGAACGGCAAATTTAGCGATATCTTGAGTATCCATATAAGCCGTGGGACCCGTTTCGCCACTAATCCACACCGCCTGACCTTCTAAAATCGGTACAGCATACTGCATGATTAACCCTTGCATAAAGCCTGCTGGCTGCAAGATGGTGTAGTTTAATCCCGATTTGGCTAAGAACAGTTCCGTACACCGCTTGATTTCCATCAGGGGGACGTTCGGAAACTTTTCAGCGTTGAGAATGGAGAAGAAAACAAACCGTTCCACACCTGCTGCAACCGCCGCTTGAATGAGGGCAACTTTCCCATCCCAGTCTACCTGTTTGATAGTCAGAGAGCCTGTCGGTCTAGAGGTTGCCGCGTCAATGACAGCCGTAATACCTTCTAAGGCAGATGGTAAGGTTTCCGGTTGGCAGAGGTCGCCTTGGACTATTTCGGCTCCCCATTCTTTCAAAAACGTGGCTTTTTTGGGGCTGCGGACGAAACAGCGCACCTGATGACCCTCGTCCAAAGCCCGACGAACCACCTGTCTTCCTAAGGTGCCAGTGGCACCCACAACCAACAAGTTCATTAAGAAATTTTAGCTGTTAGCTTAACGTTTCTATAAGAGTCTATCAGAAATCAGGACGAGTGCTGAGTGCTCAGGAGTAAGCTATGGATAAGAGAACTCCAAAAAATAAATTATCCCGTAGGACGGTAGGACAGCCATCTTGCCTGTCGATGGCAGCCCCTGGCAGGCATACGCCTACCCTAGGAAAATACTTGGAGAGTCCTTAGTACTCAGCACTTAATCGTCCTACAGGGACTCTTCTTCGCCTCCTTGGATTTTGAGTAGTAAAAAGCCCAAGCCCAAGCCCACGAGAACTAAGGTAAAGGACAGTACGGCTGCATTAAAAATCTCAGCGCTCATGGTTTCTCATCTCCTAGTGCGATCGCTAAATAATTTGTAACTTTAACCATTATCGCCATTTGGGGGACATCGAAAAATGAAGACTCGGAAAACTTTGTTTACAGAACCATTCAGCCGGCGGCAAGGGCGTCCCCGCTTGGCTGTTACCCTGGGCGATCCGGCGGGAATAGGACCGGAGGTGGTACTCAAGGCGTTGGCAGATCCAGAAATCACTCAAGATGCTGATATAACGGTAATTGGCAGTCAGTGGCTCTTAGACGCTACTTACAGCCACCTGCGCCAAACCGTTGATGCTGAGGTTCTTGCCAAACCTGATCGCTTATCGGTTCTCGATGTTGAGTTAGAGGCATCGGAGCGGGGGCAAATTACCCCTGGTGCTGGCAGTGCGGTAAGTGGTGGGGCGAGTTTTGCTTACCTAGAACGTGCGATCGCTCAGACTCTAGCTGGTGAGTTTGATGGTATCGTTACAGCCCCCATTGCCAAGTCCTTGTGGAAAGCTGCTGGATATGATTATCCCGGTCAAACGGAAGTGCTGGCAAAGTATGCGGGGGTGGAGCGATTTGGGATGTTATTCGTCGCGCGATCGCCTCATACGGATTGGTTGTTGCGCACTCTCTTAGCAACCACACATATTCCTCTACGTCAAGTCCCCGATACCCTGACTCCTGAATTGATGACAGCCAAACTGGACTTGTTAGTAGAATGCTTGCGGCTGGATTTTGGAATCGAAACGCCTCGAATTGCCATTTCTGGGTTAAATCCCCATAGTGGCGAACAAGGGCAACTAGGAGTTGAAGAACAAAATTGGTTAATTCCCTGGCTGGAGCAGGAACGTCAGCACCGTTCTGGGTTGCAACTGGATGGAGTTGTGCCACCGGATACTCTTTGGGTGAAACCGGGTCAAGCTTGGTACGGTATTGATTCATCCCAGGCTCATGATGGTTATTTGGCTCTGTACCACGACCAAGGTTTAATTCCTGTCAAACTTATGGCGTTTGACCGAGCGGTTAATACGACGATTGGTTTGCCGTTTGTGCGTACTTCCCCCGACCATGGTACAGCGTTTGATATTGCAGGTCAGGGGGTGGCAAATGCTACGAGTATGAAAGCCGCGATTCAGCTAGGGGCTGAACTGGTGAATCAAAGGTTAAGCTGTCAGTCATGAGACGTTTTGCAAATATAGCGATCGCCAAGTGATAGAAACTCATGGCTTCAGACTTTGCTATAGCGAGAGTGACAAAAGAGCAATAGATACAATAAAATTAGCTTTCTTTCCTGTTATATAAAAATTATGCTCCTTACTCAACGTCGCGCTAACCGAGTTGTATTGCACAATATTAGTTGGCAACAATTTGAAAATTTATTAGTTGATTTGGGCGAAAGTCGTGCTGCTAGAGTTGCCTATGATGATGGAACGTTAGAAATCATGACTCCTTTACCCGAACATGAGTATTACAAAGAAACTATAAGCATTGTCATTCAAGATATTGCAGAAGTTTTAGACCGAGACTACGAAAGTTTAGGATCAACAACTTGGAAGCGGGAAATCAAGAAAGCTGGGGTAGAACCGGATAACTGTTTTTATTTTCAAAATGAGCCAAAAATTAGGGGCAAGTTAGACTACGATCTTAATCAAGACCCTCCTCCAGACTTAGTATTAGAAATTGATGTAACGAGCAAGTCTCTAAGTCGCTTTTCGATTTACGCTCGTTTAGGGGTACCTGAAATCTGGTGTTATGACTCGGGTGAACTGAAAGTTTACCAGTTACAGAATGAGGGATATATAGAAGTAGACACTAGTTTGGTATTTCCTTCGCTTCCCGTTCAAGAACTCCCCGCACTCATCGAACAATACCGTCCTCAAGGGAGACGAGCTATCCGCCGAGCAGTGAGAGAGTGGGCGAGGAGATAGGGGGACAAGGGGGACAGGAGAAGGGAGATTTTTCTTAATTTTTATGCTTTTAATAGTGAGAGTTAAGCTGCTACTTTTTCATCGAGTTGCAATTCACACTGTCGGAAAATATAGTTAACAGCGGCAAATAGTTTATCGAGTTCCTGAATGCTATAAAGGGTAATATTTCTGGTAAAGGTATCAGTTTCTAGCTTGCCTAATTGCCAGCGATCGCCATTAGAAACAATGCCAAAAACAATCATTTGCGGGTTTTTATTCAGTCGCTGGGCGGCTATCATTTCTGCTAAACACTGACCCCACCCTTCTTCAAATTTATCTTGTTTGGCTTCGACTAAAAGTAAATAGGGCTTATCAAAGACAACTTTTCCCAAAGGAGATCGTTTCGCCAAGATATATTCGGGAAACCCTGAAAGATTTTCATCATAGGTGAGTGATTCGTGACTCCACAACAGGAAATTGCTGCGATAGCACTTCCAGACTTCTTTCAAGACGGGATAAATTAAATTTTCGCAAATAGCAAATTCTGAGTTATCAACGACTCCTTCCCGCATGACGGTTTGTAAGTCTTCTCGGAAGTAGTCGGGGATGTTAAATTCTATTTCACCGATGAAATTTGCTTCGGTGTATTTCGTCTGAAATTCTTTGACAACTACACCGATGCTCTTATAACTACTGAAAGCCATATTAACCTCGCAATTAAGCGTTTAACACTTGTTCAACTGTTCGACAGTTAGGGTCGGTTCTGGGAAGGTTTGGGAGATAAAGTGATTGCTTCTCATTGGAATTTATTGGGGGAAGCTTTGTAAAGTTCTTCAAGGTGATCCTTCTTCACTATCTACTGGACTTTGACCACTGTAGTAATTTTCTCGAAGAATTTTAGGTTCTGGTAGATCAAATATCTCAGATGGGCTACCTTGTAGAGCAAGATTTCCTGCGTCAATAAGCATGGGATCATTTTGATTGACAGAAAATTCTTGCACAGCACTTGGCTCAAACTGTCCCAATATCAAAAGATAGTTCTTCTTCAATCTACTTGGTGGTGAAGGCTCAGAGCGAAGAGCTTTTTTAACAGCTTCAATATGACGATTTTGTTTAAAGTCGTTGTACTTATGTCCCAAATATAACCAAGTTTCAGTTGCCATAAGTCTTTCAGTTATACTAACTGAGCTATCTGAGATGGTCGCAAATCCAACAATTAGCTCCCACTCTTGAGCATCGACATTAGGAAGGAACCGCATCGCTCTAATTGTGATAGCTTTGAGATATTCAGCAGACTGATCAAGATTTTGATAGTGTTTTAATAAGGCTCTAATTTCGGTATGATAGCCTTGGCGCGCTAAATTCTCCAATACATTTATGGGATCGCGGATGATCCAAAAAGCTTTACGCAAAATTTCCATTAGGGCTTGAAGTATATCCTCAAGTCCTAAAACAGAAAGTCTGTAGAGGGCAAAGCGGATATCTCTTTGCAGCTTGCGTACTTCACTTGGCTTGCTACCGTTTGATTCTTGTAGCTCTCGCCAACTATTTTGGAATAGCTCAACTAGTTCTTTTCGTAAGTCATTTCTATTTTCGTTCCAGATGTTATTTGAGCTAATAAAGGACACAGCCCATTGGTCAATTGCATCAGATCTATCGCTGTTTGGTGGTTGTGTAGATTTTAATTCTCCCTCTAGTCCCAAAACTTCTTTTTGTTTTGCCAAGTCTCTATCACGACTTTTTAAGCTGAATAGATACTTATATATTCTGCGACTGAGTTCCGTTTTATGTGTATAAATTTTTATTGCCATTAAGCAATTTTGATAACGTTCAATGTTATGCCACCAGAGTTTGTCATTATGGTAAGAACTTGCAAAAATAGCACGGTGTTCTGAGTTCAGAATCCAAAGTTGATTTACAACACTGTCAAAGCGATCGCTTAATCTCTCCAGATATTCATCCTCATCAGATTGCTCTAAAAATAAAGATACCTCATAAATTTTTTCTGTTTTTTTCTCATTGATGTTTAGACCTAGCTTTTATAATTCATTTCTTAAAATATTTTCTATCTCATCCATATCGTCAGAATTTGGAATGATTAGAATCATGTCATCTACATAGCGATGAAGCTCAACTCCCCACTCGTTACCACTTCCAAATTTTGCATCTATTGAAGTTAAATATATATTTGCATAGAAGCCTGAGCCAATGCCTCCCTGTGTTATGCCCTGACCCAAATCATGTTCATCAATATCTTTAGAAAGTAATAGTCGAATTAGCCAGCGTATACGTTGACTAACTGTTAATTCTTTAGAAAGACCTTCATAGAGCTGATCCTGAACAATTTTTGTATAGAATGATTCAATATCTACTTTCAATATTGTACCGTTAGGGTAGTTGCTAGCACTATGCCGTGCCTTCTTCATGTAATAGCAATAGGCTTTAAACCAATACTCATAAAGATATTCTGTATCTCTATGTCCATATTTTCTAGAAATTCTATATGCATAGCTACTACCTCTCAACTGAGAAGCCTTATCACCCAATCTCTGAATAATTGCCACTGACAAAATCTCTTCTTCAAGACGTGAAAGTCCTTTAGGGCGAGAAACCGTTAAGTTCTTAGGTACTTTATACGAAAGTCTTTCATCTGTTAAGGCAACATCTTTAGCATAAGCACACAGTTGTTCCCGTAATCCTTCAAGCCTTGCATCACGATTTAGCTCAAACAGACGCATTTCAGTCTCATCGAATAATGCCTCTCTTAAAAGGTTGTTGCGTGCTCTTGCCCAAGCCAAACTAAGATTATCGAGACTAATAACGCTATTCCAATCCTGATCCTCTGCTAAATCAGCACTCCATACTGTCTGAAAATCAGCATAAAATTTTATGGGATCACCAGTTTTATTCCTATTTTTATCTTTCCAATAACTGCTATTCGGATTTTTAAAAAATATTTCATGATTGCCATCATTTATTTGTTCAATTATATGGCGCTTTTCTATTACATTTTTTAGAGTATTAGCCATTTCCCTGACTCGTTGCTCCAGAGTTATTTGACTATTAGTATTAATTTGAACATATTTTTCTATATTTTTAGTTGCAATAGTCAAGATATGCATTGTATCAACTGGCACATCTTCAATTATCTGTTTATAAGCATGAGCCTCGGCATTACCAAATTCCTCAGGAACCTCCGTAAGAAAATCACATATTTCAGGATCGATTTTCATCAGTTCATTATATTCTTCTTCTTGATTTCTAAAACCTTGACTAAATGGAGAAATGACATTTAATTGAATTGTCAAAATATTTGAAAGACAAGGAATATGAAAAGTATTAAGTTCTTTTTTGAGGTTTTGAACAATTCCAAGTGTGGCTTCTGGAAAACCACTCTTTACACATACGAATTCTAACCCTATTTTATCTACGACAGAAGTTTTCAATTTCGTCATGAGTTGCTTGTAAAGAAGAATTGAGAATTTATTGGGATCTACACCAATAGCAAAAATATTAATGTCATTTGAAATTTTTCCCTTTTCTTTCAAGATAAGTGCTGCCTCTATTACAGCAGCAGTACCAGCTCCTGCACCACATCCAATATCTAAAATGCAAATTCTTTGCTTATGCCTAAGCCAGCTTATTAAGCTATCTTCCCTAACAACATTTTCTAAAATGTGTGCAGCTTTAAAGTAGTGTGCAGGGAAAAGATGGTAGTACTGAAAAGCTACACTCTTTAGATCTTCACCTTGCAGTATCTTTTGCCACTTTTTTCGAGGATCTATTGATTTATAGCCTTTGGCTATATCAACACTATCAAGCCAATGGTGTACAGCAGTATAGGCATCTGCGACAAGAGGATGAAAACAGCGATATATGGGTGGCGTATCTTCATTCACTGATATATTCCTTAGGTATTTCGTTAATAAATTTACCGGGAGATTTTGAGTAACCCCGGAAATCTCTTGAATAAGCTGAAATAAATAACCTTTGCTTTGCCCTCGTCATTGCGACATAAAACAACCGCCTTTCCTCCTCTAGCTTATTGTCACGAACACTGAAAAAACTAGGAAACTCATCTTCCGTAGCACCCGCGATAAAAACTGCGTCAAATTCCAAACCCTTGGACTGATGAATAGTAATAATCGGAACCTGGTTGTCATCTAGAGAGACTTGATCCAAGTTTTTGGGCTGTACTCGGAAAGATGAGTATCTTGAACCTCATCAACTTGGACAAAATCGAACTTTTTCGCCCAACGTTGGCTAATCTCCGGTTCTTGATGCAACATTGCCCGAACATAAAAAAGTAAATCCCCAAAGTCTAGAACATGGCGTTTTTGCAGAATGGCTTGATAGTGAGCAGCACGTCTAGCCCAATCTGTATCTAGTGTTGTATACAGTTCTGCGAGGGAATTACTAAGAGATAACTGAAAATTACTAGCTTTAGTTTTGCAGTTAGCCAGCTCAAAGAATAACTGCCCAGCCTCTTTATCAGTCGAAAAACTAAAGACTTCTTTGATTAGTTCAATGCAATCAGCATCATCATAAATCACAAAATCTGCTGGTAAACCAAGCTGACTAGCCTCTGTCCGCAGCATCGAGGCACATAAACCGTGGAATGTTTTAATAGTGAGATAGGACAACTGCTCTCGACAGTACTGAGATAAGCGATCGCTCATCTCCTGAGAAGCTCGGTTCGTAAATGTTAGGCAAAGAATTCTTTGAGGAGAAATACCTCTCTTCATGGCACGAAGAACTCGCTCGGCTAAAACGCGAGTCTTACCCGTACCAACTGGAGCAAGGACTAAAATTGCACCTTGGGTATCCCTCGCGATCGCACTCTGTTGAGAGTTAAGTTCGTTTTCCATGTTGAGCAAAACTCTAAAGTTATCCCGTAAGCGTTGATGAATGCGATCGCACTCTCAGCAAGCTTCAACATATTCACATTCCTTCTTCAAGTTAGCGCTCTTTCGTCAAACTGGGAGGCGATTCACTCCCTTATTTCCTATTTCCCTTTCCTTCCCCAAGGGTTAGATGCGCCGCTCAAAACTCAATGGTATGTTGCCGATAAGAGTTCTGATGGAGAGACTGTTTGCTCAGAAGGTATCGTGTCAACCATCCAGAAAATTATAGTGTTTCCTAGTCTTGTGAGGTACGTCCTTGAGCTTCAAGTCCCCCTTTATAAGGGGGATTTAGGGGGTAATATTACACCTCACATGACAGAGAACCGCTATATATTCTGCAAAACCCAGATGAGGTGAAGCAGTTCTTGCAAGGTAATAAAAATATGCCCCCAGATGGCTATTCGCTGGATCTGGGGGCATGACTCCTACTGAATTTACTGAATCACCAGTTTCAGTACCGGGAATTACACCGAAGATATCGACTAAATAAAGTCGAGTTCGGGATTGAGAGCCATAAGCTCAGAGAGTTCTTCGCTTTCCGATACCGCCTGGTCAAACACCTCTTGGAGGAAACGAAAATAGGCTGTATATACGCGGCTCGAACCATCATCGTTCTCGACAATAAAAAACGGTGCGGCATCTACTGCGTGCTTCAACGCCAAAGCCAACCCATCGCTAAATGGCTCACGCTCGTCAGCAGCAACAACTCGGTCTATGTGCTCAATCAATCCCGATTTCTCAAGCTTGCCGAGTACGTTTGCAGACTTGCAGCACGGGTTGCCATCGGCTTTGATCTTCTTGACCATTGTAATTTTCATCGGTGTGCAACGAGTGAGTGATTGTTTGCAACGTTGATGGAGTGGAAGCCGCACTCTTTATCCGCCGCTTCTTCCCACCACCAGCGACCTTCTCGTTCGTGCTGATTGGGCAGAACGGGTCTGGTACAGGGTTCACAGCCAATGCTAGTGAAGCCTTTTTCGTGCAGAGTATTGTAGGGAACACCGTTGGCGCGGATGTAATGCCACACCTGAGCAGAACTCCAGTTTGCGAGGGGGTTGAATTTGATCAGCCTGTGGTTTTGGGTCGAGAATGCCGAATCGATTTGGATAACGGGAATAGTGGCGCGAGTATTGGGACTTTGATCTTTGCGCTGACCAGTAATCCACGCATCAATGGTGGCAAGTTTGCGACGAAGAGGACGCACTTTACGAATGCCACAGCACTCTTTATGACCATCTTTATAGAAACTAAAGAGTCCTTTTTCTTTAATGAGGGTTTCAACCTCTGAAGCGTCTGGAAAAATGACTTCCAGTTTGATTCCATAGTGGTCTCTAACTTCGTCCATTAGTCGGTAGGTTTCAGGATGCAAGCGACCTGTGTCGATCGAGAAAACATTAAAATCTCTTTTAAGTTTAGATGCCATATCGATTAAAACGATATCCTCTGCACCACTAAAAGAAATCGTAATGTTGTCAAATTTGTCTAGAGCAAAATTGAGAATTTTTTGGGGGCTTTTGTCGGCATACTCTAATGCCAATTTTGCTACTTCAATTTCCATCATAAACCTATTATTCCTGATTAATGATTGGTTGTGCTGTTTGAGTTAATCTTGCAGGGAATACCGAGTTGACTGACCCAATCAAAACGCTTCATAAAAAGACATCTCTCTTAAATTTATGTCAGTCAACTAACGGTAAACCTTTAATCAAGCTATCTGCTTGTGATTGACATTATTTTTCCACCTACTCAAGACTTCAACGCGGTCTTGAGATAGTCGCGCTTTCAGCATATTGAGATAGGTAGACCGGAACTTTCTTAACTGATAATCTTGGGGAGCCTCTGCCTCCAGCTCCATCCAGGCTTTTTGTTTGTTCAGCTCACTTTGTTCTTGGGCTTGTTCGATTACCTCTGGCGTTATTTGCGCTTTGGCTGGCGTCATTTTTTCATAGCCGTAGTAGTCCATGTACTCTCCGGCAATTGTTTCGATAATTTCGATTTCCTCCATGCTCATGCACTTTTTGAACTTATCGATATATGCTGGAATAGGAGGACAGGAGTTTGTTTGCCATAAAGCTGACATCACAGAAATGCTTTGTGCCTCTTTGGATGCTGAGACATCCAGCATGGAGTCTAAAAACTCTATGCCAAAGAACTGGCAAACTTTACGCAAAGTAGCTTCTTGGTTAACCAAGAAATCCTCGTATCGGATAGTTAAAACCTGCTCAGGATACTTTTGGGCTAACGTCTTAGCGGCATTTTGAGCATTTACCCAATGCAGGGTATTGAGACGTGTATCAAAATCATGAATGATGGCACGATTAATGCTGTTCACTTGAGCACGGGGATCACGAACCACATGCAAGAACAACATATCGTCAAATAAGGAAATTAGCTCCTCAGCATAATAGACGTTATCGAGGGACTTATCCATTACGACTTTGGCATTATGCTTTTGTCCCGCCTGAAATAGCATTTCCCAGGCAATAGCATGGACACTACGGGGACGGTTTTTAATCGCCTCGAAGACAGAAACTGGGTCTAATGCTACATTATCCCACTTGACCATCGTTGCATTTTGCAGTCCGATAAGGTCAATAACTAACTGGAAGTAGGTGTAGTCATTGGAAAGGTCTCCATACAGTTCCACTAGGGGCATGAAGTCAACGATATGCAAGGGATATGGAGAGTAAAAATCTGGGCTAAAGTTTAACCGCAGGCGGAGGGCATGGCTGCCACAACGTCGGATTGGAATCATCAAAATGGGTCTTGGGCGCTGAGATACTTGGTTCGAGTTCTGATTAGTAAGCATGAAAAATCTCCTAAGTGTCACAAGGACTGACGGCTGTATTCACCCAAAATAACGGTGACATGAGTGGATAAAAGACTGGCATCAGGAGAACGGCAGCCTCTTTGGTTTTTAGATTGCAAGTTCTTCATGAATGAATGTCCTTTTACTATTGAATTGGTGCGAAATTTCCTTAAGCTGTAGTTAGCTGATAGGTGTTAACTAATACAGTGCCAGACCAACAAGACCAGCAAGGGGTATAATCAAGGCAACTTCTACCCGGAAACGAATGATTGCGACAAGTGCCGCTGTAAAAATAATGGCTGAAGCCCAATAGGGCGGTATTGTTTGACTAACTACAAATGCAGCGGCGATAAGCATACCAACAACAGCGGGTCTTACGCCTTCTAGTGCCGCTTTAATACCAGTAGAATTTTTCAGGCTATCTAGGAAATAAGTACCGACCAGCATCAGTAAAGCAGGGGGCAGAAACATTCCCACCGTTGCTGATAATGCACCCAGAAATCCAGCCGCTTTGTAGCCGATAAAAGCCGAAGTAATTAGAATCGGACCCGGTGTAATTTGACTAATTGCCAGACCGTCAATAAATTCCTTATTCGTGACCCAACTATGACTATTGACCACTAAATCTTGAATGATTGGAATAAAGACATAGCCGCTACCGAACAAGGTGAGACTCAGAGTAGCAAAGGTGGTAAACAGTTTCAGGACTAGCGCGGGTTGAACAGTCAGCAGCCCCATTATCGGTAACATTGATACTGACAGAAATCTAGTGGAAGATTGACGCTCAGGCGGAGACTGAACAGTTAGTTGTGGTTTTGGAGGTTTTCGGGGTATGATTCTCCGATCACGGAATAGCAACCATCCGACTAAACCCGATCCTAAAACAATGCCGATGGTGCTGTAAAAACCGCCAATTCCTACTAAAACTGCACAAGCCGCAACGCTGATAATAAGTTGTGGCACTCCGGCAATAGCTTTACGCCCCATACTCCAGGCGGCAGAGACGACAATTGCAACCATCGCTGGGGTAAAGCCCATGAAAAGTCTGTCTATAACTGGAATTTGCCCCCACCGGAAGTAGGCAATACTCAGCCCTAAAACCAACATAAATGTTGGCAGTAAAGCTCCCAGCCCACAGACTAAGGCACCTTTAATACCCCGCAAACGGTAGCCTACGCCTACCACTACATTGAATGCCATAGGTCCTGGTAGCACAGAAGCTAAGAATATGGCATCAAGTATTTCTTGTTCCTTGAGTAGATTATTTTTCTTGACGTAATTCTGAATCACTGCAATGAGCGGCATAAAGCCTCCCCATGCAGTACTACCTATTTTCAAGAACATCCAGAACAGAGTTCTCAAAGAGGGTGTACAACACCTCTGATTTGATTTCATGGGGTAGATGCCCTGGCTTCTCAGGTTAACAAATGGAATAGATTATTTGCAATCTTCTATCCACCCTTATAGGGATAGTTCCATCTTGATTTTTAGCTATAGTTGCAGATGTTTAGCTACAAATCTGCTCTCAGGGAACTTTTGGAAGATATCTATTTCCTTTCGTAACGGTGAAGCCGTGGGATGTTTTGCACCAAGAAGGAGTCGTTCGTGAGAATTTAGGGCAACTCTGAAGTAAGCTCATGTCTAGATGCCTTTGCTGATTTGACTTAGGTAACTACTTAGCTAGTTGAAACAAGTTTTTGATACCTTGTTTGTCTGAAAACTCTTTCAACTGCCACTCATTAGTCTCCTTCAACGAAAAATCAAGTAGTAACGTTTTACAGTCATCTAAAGAAAGAATAACTTAAAAAATCTTAGAGTGTAAACCCTCAAATTATAAAGATAGTTTTAAATTGTAAAGTTTTCATGAAGATGTAGTTATTGGTACATTTACATCTTGCTATTTATTTGGAAGGATGCTAGAGAAGACAACCCATTCTATCAGTAAATCACAGGCTATATGGCTGGTGTTGTAGGGTGATTTAGGTTAAAAATAGTTTTTTTAAACGCGGACTGATTCAATAAAATTAGTATACAAATTTGTAACAGGTTTGTACACGAGCTGATCGCTCTTTTAAGAAAAATAAGTTTAGTCGCCTAGCTGTCAGTGTATGAGGGAGTAGGGAGTGGGGAAAGGGTAGTAGGAATTACCTTTTTCCCATTTTAAAAGCCTGAATTTTTTAACTTGCTTACCCAATGGCTTCATCGGGCTGTTGCTGCACAAACTCCTGCAATTTGTCACGAGTCTCCCGTGCATCTTGGTTATTGGGGTTAATGCCCAGGGCTTCATCAAAAGATGCGATCGCTTCGGCATAGTTTCCTTGATCCAACAGCGAACTTCCCTGGTTCAACTCTCGCAGAACTGGGAGCTTATGCACAAATTTCTCGCTTAACTCAGATCTTGCACCAGTCTCACTAACCGCCAGTGGTTTAAACCACTGTCTCATAGCTAAAGTCCTCGCTATGAGGACTAAATACTGACTCTACAAGACTTTCAGTCCATTTCAATGGACTTGAGCTATTAGCCCTGAGTTAAAACTCCGGGCTGATTTTCGGGTTTACTGACAATGGTGCAAGATGTGAGTTAACTCATGATGCCAGGGATCTCGTCTTTAACTTTTTCCTTCTGTTAACGCCTCCAACTCTTCCCGCAGCGATAAAGGCGCATACCCCAATCCAAACGCCATCGAACTATCCAAGGAAACATCCGAAGGTCTAGGTGCAGCCATGGGTACATCCGCTTGTCGGCAACCTTTCAGCCCAATTTCCGGTAATTGCAATACCTCCACTAAAAGACGACCAAAATCATAACGCGATACCCGCTCTTTTCCACCCAAATGAATGCGTCCCTGTACCTTTTCTAATGCCAATAACAACCCTTTAGCGGCTGTATTCCCACTAACAGGAGTGCGGAACTCATCGGTAAACAACCTTAATTCCTTTCCCTCTCTCAGGATTTTGATGAAGGGTTGGATAAAACTACTCGCTGTGGGTGTTGCCCTGCCAAACATTAAGGGCATTCTGCAAACTGCAGTCTGGGAATAACGCGCCAACATTCCTTCCTCCGCCCTGACTTTTTGATCCCCGTAATAACTAACAGGACAAACCGCATCCGTTTCTCCATAGGGAGGGTTTAAGCCATCGAAAACTAAGTCAGTTGATGTAAAAGCACAAGGGATATTGTAATCAGCACAAAGTCCGGCAATAGTACAGGATGCTGTTACATTAATCAGGTCGGTTTCATCAGGATGAGTTTGACAGTAATTAGGATTTGACTGAGCTGCTGTATGGATAACGGCTGCTAGCTGAAGTTCGTTAAAGATGCCCTTCACGTCCTGAAAATTCGTCAGATCGACCTTCAGCAGGGTAACATCTGGAATCTCTACAACATGGGAGCAGTAAGTTCCGAAAACCTCCCATTCAGATTTAGCTAACTGGCAGACGTGCCATCCCAAGAAACCGCTAGCACCTGTCACTAATAGTTTTCTCATTCAACGTTCAATGCTTTAGATTGGGTAGTTTCTATTCACAGGTCAACACCTCATTCACTGGAGCAAATCCTTCTGGATCATCATAGCCAACTAGTTCTGAATAGTAGTTCTTATTTTGTAGAAGAATAACTCGTGCTGTATCGAGACTTGTATTGTAAAGTGTTAGTTCTCGTTTTGTTGCCAACGTTATATTTTCAGCTACGTTTGAGGGAAACTGCTCGTAAGTAAATATTGTATTATTCTCTTCTTCGGTAATTGTGATATAAGACCTCATTCCTAGGGGATTAGGTTTACCAGAATCTGGATCGTACTGGCAAGTTCTACTGCTCTTAGACGCCGCACAGCTTAACGGAAAAATGAGTAATAATAAGCTTACCAAAAGGTGTGATGAGTGTATTTTCATGGTTACTTTAACCAGTTAGTTATAGCGTTTCTTAGTCTTGTGAGGTACACCCTGATGAAAGTAGGGAGTAGGCTTTTGCCGTGAGCGTCAGCGTTCGACACTTCGAGAAGCCTCAGTGAACACTGAGCGTCTCCGCTCTGATCCCTATTCCCTATTCCCTTAACTCTTTCATTTCTTCTATAGACTGCCAACCCGCTTGCCATAAAGAACGATCTTTGAGCTGTGTGGCATTCAACCAAAACCGAACATTAGGGTCACAGGAAGCCACCATTTCTGCAAAAATCCACTTCCCTTGGTTTTGGCGATTAACCACTTGAAAATGCCGCCACCCCCAGGTTTTTTGTTTAGCAGTCCACTTAGAACCAACGAGGTAGGGAAATTTCTGCTTTTTCGGCATTCTTTACAATCCTTGTCGCTTGCGCTTTGCCAGGAACCGTGCGGCAAGTACACCACCGATAAAGCCAAATAAATGACCTTGCCAGGATACTCCGGGTGTTGTTGGCAGCACTCCCCAAATTGCACCGCCGTAGAGAAAACCAACGATAAGGGAAAGTAAAATAGAGGAGAAGTTGCGTTCAAAGTAGCCGCGTAGTAGCAGAAAACCTAGGTAGCCGAAAATTAGAATACTAGCACCAATGTGAATAGAGCCAGTTGCGCCAAACACCCAAACACCCAAACCCCCGACTAGCATTGTAATCGCGGTAACGATAAAAAAATCGCTGGTTTCTTGCAACATAACAAACCAGCCTAACGTTAGAAATGGGATAGTATTGGCAATCAGGTGAGGCAAATTGCCGTGAAGAAAAGGGGCAAACAGGATACCCCGCAGCCCAATAATAATATGGGGTCGAATACCGTAGACATCGAGAGCTCCTCTAAAAACAATTAAATCCACTAGTTCTAAAACCCACATGATGGCGACTAAGCCGCCTAAAACCGTAGCTTGGGTTTTTATTTCACGGGCGAGTGCTTTGTTTTCTTGACGGGCGATTGCCTTGGTTTCCCGGTTGCTCATGGCTTTACCTCTGGGATAGCTCTTTCTGAGAGTGTGTTAATTAGTTACTTTCTAGCGTAGCAATTTCAGAGGAGCGGGGGAGCAGAGGAGCGGGGGAGCAGGGGAGCAGGGG
>NZ_JADEWY010000041.1 GCF_015207375.1 Coleofasciculus sp. LEGE 07092
CTGCCCCCCCGCACCCCAGCACCCCAGCCTTTTGCTATACAATATGACGGTTGTATTCTGCGACATTGGCATTGATCGAGCGCTATACCCTGCCCGAAATGGGCGAACTGTGGACAGACAGCTATAAATACAAAACCTGGCTTCAGGTTGAGATAGCTGTTTGCGAAGCCAAAGCGGAACTAGGTGAGATTCCGGCTGAGGCGGTTGAGGAAATTAAGGCAAAGGCGAATTTTAATCCCCAACGGATTGAAGAGATTGAGGCGGAGGTTCGCCATGATGTCATCGCCTTTCTCACCAACGTGAATGAATATGTGGGCGATGCGGGGCGTTATATTCATTTGGGTTTGACGAGTTCAGATGTGTTGGATACTGCCCTAGCCCTGCAACTCGTCGCCAGCTTGAATATTATCCTGGAACACGTAGAGCGGTTATGTCAAGCCATCCGCTATCAGGCTCAACAACACCGCTACACGGTGATGATCGGGCGTTCTCACGGAATTCACGCCGAACCGATTAGCTTTGGGTTTAAGTTGGCGGGTTGGTTAGCAGAAGTATTGCGGCACCGCGATCGCTTAGTGCGCCTGCGCCAGCAAATTTCTGTTGGCAAGATTTCCGGTGCTGTGGGAACTTATGCCAACATTAACCCCCGGATAGAAGCGATCGCCTGTTCCAAACTTGGACTTGACCCGGATACGGCTTCAACTCAGATAATATCACGCGATCGCCATGCTGACTTTGTGCAGCAGTTAGCACTGTTGACGGCATCCATTGAACGCTTTGCTGTAGAAATTCGCAATTTGCAAAGAACCGATGTCTTAGAAGTTGAGGAATACTTTTCTAAAGGACAAAAAGGTTCTTCGGCAATGCCGCACAAGCGTAACCCAATTCGTTCCGAACGACTAACAGGAATGGCGCGAATTGTCCGAGCTCATGGGGTTGCAGCACTAGAAAATGTCGCTCTTTGGCACGAACGAGATATTTCTCACAGTTCCGTCGAACGAGTGATTTTACCCGATGCTTGCATTTTGACGCATTTCATGCTTTCGGAAATTACCGACTTGGTAAAACACCTGTTGGTTTACCCCGAAAACATGAAACGAAACCTAAATCTTTACGGGGGTGTTATTTTTAGTCAGCGAGTCTTATTAACCCTTGTCGAAAAAGGCATGAATCGGGAAGACGCTTACAGCACCGTGCAGTCTTGCGCCCACGCTGCTTGGAATCAGCCTGAAGGCAACTTTCACAACCTGATTGCAAAGGATTCCCGCGTCACTAGTCGGCTAACGCCAGCAGAAATTGAGGCGTGTTTTGACCCACAATACCATTTCCAGCATCTAGAGGAGGTTTATCAACGTTTGGATATCTGAGGTTGTGCCCCATTAGCTAATAATATGTTGGGCAACCTTTTGGATTTCCTTGCTTAGGGGATGATTGGGATAGCGCAAGCAAAAGACATCACCGCTAGCTAACTGAATCATCTCCTCAGCTAAGGGCAGGATACCCGCCACGGTAGCTTTATAGGTTCTCTCCATATCTTGTTTCAAGGCTTTAAAATCTAAAGACGGAAGTGCTTTATTCACCATAAGTAAAAGCTTTGGCACCTGCAACTTCCGGGCAACTTCCACCGTGACTGCCGTACCCTGGAAATCTTGACGGTCTGGACGCAGGATAAGAAGCAGTGTATCAGAGATTGTAATCGATAGGAGAGTTTCTTCGTTAAGACCGGGGTGAGTGTCAATGAACAAATAATCTAACTTCAAGGCTTCAATCAGTTCCTCAAAGCCATCAATCAGCATATTCACATCGTACCCTTCCCGCAAAATGCGAGTAATCTCACCCATGCGGATACTCGACGGAATTAGGTGAATTTTGCTGTTGAGCTTGCGTTTTTCCCCCAGTACCCAACTCACATCATAAGCCGCATCCTCGATCGCACACCGACCCCACAAATAATCGTTCAGGGAATTTTGAATTTTATCCTCATCGAAACCGAAAAGGACGTGAATGCCTGGAGACTGGATATCGGTATCTACAATACCCACCCGATACCCCTCACGAGCAACCGTGGCAGCAAGATTTGCGGTTGAGTTCGACTTGCCAGTACCCCCACGGAATGAGTGGATCGAGACGATTTCTGACATATTTTACCTCTAGGATGTCGTTCTACTCGCTTCTTTTCGCCCCTCAGATGCCTAAGGGATAGGAGTTCGGTTCTGATTCAGAATAAAGCGCGATCGTGCTTCCCAATTCTATACCTTCGTTCGATCTGTTAAAATCTCATAGCCATCTGCTGTCACCAAGACTGTATGCTCAAACTGAGCCGATAATGCATTATCTACGGTAACTGCCGTCCAACGGTCAGATAGAATGCGTGTAACTTTAGAACCCGCATTGACAATCGGTTCAATCGCCAGCGTCATCCCAGCACGAAGCTTAACATTCGGCATTTCGCGGGTGCGGAAGTTAAACACTGAGGGTTCTTCATGCAAGTTCCGCCCCACACCATGACCGGTGAAATCTTCCACTACACTATAGCCATTTGCTTTAACATGATCTTCGATCGCACCGGCAATATCAAGTAAGTAGTTTCCTTCCTTCACCTGTTCGATACCCTTGTAGAGAGTTTCTTCTGCAACGCGAATTAACTTAGCGGCTGCGGGTTTAACGTCACCAACGGCGATAGTAATGCAGGAGTCGCCGTGGAAGCCTTCATAGCAAGCCCCGGTATCTACTTTCAGAACATCACCGACGCGAATCACCTTCTTGCGATTGGGAATACCGTGAACCACTTCGTTATTGATACTAGAGCAGATGGATGCCGGAAAGCCGTGATACCCTTTGAAACTGGGTATTGCTCCCATTTCGCGGATGCGTTTTTCGGCGTGAGCATCCAAGTCAGCCGTTGTCATTCCCGGCTCAACCATTTCGGAAATTTCTTTCAGTACTTTGGCGACAATCTGGGCTGCCTGCCGCATAATTTCAATTTCGCGCTCGGATTTGATTTCAACACCCCGACGTTTTTTGTTCTGACGGGAAGCTTGAGTCTGTTTGGGAAGCAAGTTGCTCAGAATATTCATAGATGGCTGTTAAATGGGTACTGACAATGGCGCTACGAAGTCGCTGATTTGAGTCCTTAAGGTCTTACTCCAATGTAAAATATCTTTTATATTTTAATGAACTCCGGCTTTCAACTGCGTTAATAGTAAAACATCACCCGATCGGGTGAATCAATCAGGTGAAGTCTCTTTACCGAATGAAACCTTATGATTAGTGTACAAACCACTGATTGAGTCTGTACCCCACTCCTTGACTCTCGTGGGGTATTTTTTTGGGCGCTCACATCTTGAACCATTAGCAAGATAGCCAGGACGCCCATTTGTCTCCTGCCCCTTCAGACAATCGGAAAACGTCTAGCTTAAACTACTGCGCTGCGATCGCAATTTCCCCCCTCATTCCAGCTTCTGAATGTCCTCGAATGGAACAATGAAGTTCGTAAGTTCCCGGTTTCATTGGTACAAATACCCATTCCGCCTCACCTCCGGGCTTCAGTTCCACTTCATGGATTGCGCCTTTGACTTCAAGTTTGCCGGATTCAACTTTCTGAGTCCAACTGGCATCAGCAAAGTCTTTAGAGGTGAAGTAGTGCTTTTGAGGACTGGGATTATTTAAAAGCAGTTTATAGCGTTTGCCAGCTACAAACTCCAATTTATCGGGAAAAAACTTGAGTTCATCAGTGCTATTGCCCAAGCTGACAGTAACCTCAGTAATGGGTTGAGCAGTAGCGGCGATGGCAGATGGAGTGATTCTCCCCAACCCAAAAATTATGCCTAGCACGAGCGTCAACCCTAGGTAAATCCATCGACGCTGACTCTTTTGTTTATCCATAGAGAAATTAAACCGTATCATTGAACATCTTTATCCCTACTCCCGTTCGGACTTCGGCGTGAGCGCGGCAACTGAGCCTGTCGAAGTTCAGTCGAACGCTGACGCTCACGGCAAAAGCCTACTCCCTATTCCCTACTCCTTGTCCCATTCCCAAAACTCGAATAAATTCCAAGGGTAATCCATCTGTATCAGCAATGAACGTGACTTCGTAAACGCGATCGCCAATAATTTGTTGAGTCGGTTCTAAGAGAACTTTCAAGGGCTGAAACTGCTCAGGGTTCTGACTTGCTGCTTCGGTAAAACGGTTTTGGAGAGACGTTAACCAACTTAGCAAATCAGTCGCTACCTCTGTAATGTCAAAGGAGAGGTGGTAATAGCCGACGTAATGCTCATCTCCAAAGGCATCGGGGGCGGGTTTAGGTTCAGGAATTTGGATCAATTCGATCCGTCCACCAATTCCCTCCATCCAGCAAGCGAGGGTGATTCCGGCGGTAAAGCGTTCAGAGATCGTAAATCCCAATTCTTCGTAGAATGCGATCGCGCGATGGATATTTGCCGTGCGAATCGAAGCGTGATGGAACATCTTGCCGTCTACTCAAACAATCGGAAGTAAGGATAGCGCACGGGGATACCGGGTTCTTTTTCCAAATCAAAATTAATCACGTCCCAGCACGGTTCTTGTGCTGGATCGGGGCTGAACTCAACCGGCAAGCCGTAGAGTCGGGGTTTCGCTGTCTCAGACTGCCCCCGCCAAGGTGTGCTGCGCTCCAAGTAGGCACTCACTAATTCTCGATAGCGGCTGGCAATGATTACCCTTGTCGCTCGATAGCCTTGGGTGTAGAGGCGATCGAGGGCTTCGTGAATCTCGAAGCGGATGCCATCAGGATGGGTGTGTTGACGATACCACTCCTCATTCCACCGACGCCAGTGACGCCCGGACTGTAAGTGAATCAGTTCTTCTGTTTTCGGATCTGCTTCAAAAGCACCATGCCGGGGACACAAATAAGTATCTGTCAATGTCAATGCCGGAATTAACTGACGGCAGTGAGGACATTGAATCTCAGAACCAAATATGGGGTACTGCAAGCTAGGGTTGATCATCAAATGCTACAGGGCGTCTTTCGGTGGGTGTGCTAGTACCTTTGGTTTCATTATAGGATACCGTCAGAGACACTCCTCGTGAAAGAGGATTGAGATAACAAATTTGGCAATAGCGCCTAGATATGATAACACTAGCCGGGGGCACGAAACTATTAGAGTGCGGGGCGCGATTGAGTTGAATCTGGATTTATTTTTTAGTTTCTTGCCGGAGCTTTGTGGTGAGAGTCTGGGAGTTTAAAAACAATCATGAATCATTTTAATCCGTCTTATTGGTCTCCCCCTGACCTTTCTCAAACTGCCTTTATCGCCCCTAATGCGGTGGTGATAGGTGAGGTGCAGTTAGCTACTGGAGTCAGTATCTGGTATGGTGCTGTCGTGCGGGGAGATGTAGAGCGTATCGAAATTGGCGATCGCACCAATATCCAAGATGGTGCCATTTTACACGGCGACCCAGGCAAGCCTACGATTTTAGAAGACCACGTTACCGTTGGACATCGGGCGGTGATTCATTCAGCTCATATCGAACGGGGTTGTCTGATTGGGATTGGTGCCGTGGTACTCGATGGTGTGCGTGTGGGATATGGCAGTATGGTTGGTGCTGGTGCTTTAGTCACAAAAGACGTTCCCCCCCTATCCCTAGTTGTCGGCGTTCCAGCTAGACGAGTCCGCGATATGTCAGAAACCGAGGCGGCTGAGTTAATCGAACACGCACGCCGCTATGAACAGCTTGCTCTCGTACACGCAGGCAAAGGAACCAACTTGGGGTTTACTCAACCCTCAGCGTAAGTGTTGAGAAAAAAAGGTTCCTCTGTATTGACCTATGGGGGTAAAATCTGATTAAAACGATAAATAATGAGAAAAGTTCAAAAAACTTCAAGAAGTAAGTGAGGGAGCTAAGACTATGGATTGGCGGTTAGTTGTCGTTTTGTTACCTATCATCCTGGCAGCAAGCTGGGCTTTATTCAATATCGGTGCTGCTGCTTTGAGACAAGTTCAGGCATTTCTGAATCGTTCCTAAGCAGTACTGAGCTTAGAGGGTAGGTAAGGGAGGTGATGGGACAAGGCTCGGCAATAGTTCCCTTGTCTCCGCTTCCCTCTATCTAACCTCCACTGTGCCTTGTGCCTTCACCGCAGGCAAGTTTACCATTGCTATAAGTTGGCTCTGTCGGTTTGACTAGTCCAGGAAACTCCGCTACGCACAGGATACTTAGTGTCGTCATAGAATTGGATGTATCGTTGATCCCAACCTCCATCGAGGGAACGGCAAAAATACCTCCAACATAGCTTTTAAGTTTTTCTTTCCGGGATAACGCATAGTGAAAGACAGCTCCGTCGGTCACACGCATTATATAGTTGTATCTCTCTGATGGTAGACTGCCATATTCCCCCTCAACGGCACGCTTCACCTCTCCAAAGTCATCGTTAAAGGTATTATCTTCAATAAAATAGGCAGCTTGGTAGCGGTTCATCTCACCAACAGCTCCTCTGTCTCTTTCTTTGTCCAGAAATGATGTTGCCATCAAGACTAAGGGAGGAGCGACAACGAACACTATCAATGCCAAGCATCCACAGCCGTATCCACGGTTAGTTTGAGGTGAATAGCTATTGCCTGAGATTGAGTGGCGATTTGGGCGAGGCAGGAGAGGAGCTTGCAGCGCCGAGAGTGCTTGACGTGCCGTGCTGAATCGTTTTTCGGGAGCGGGTTGGATGAGTTGTTCAATCCATTTGGCAAAATCGGGATTAATACTAACCCTATCCTTAAACTGGATTCGCATCCGACGCTGGGGCAAATTAGCCGGAGAAATACCCGTTAATAAGTGAATCAGAGTTGCCCCTAAAGCATAAAGATCGGAAGCTGCGACAGCTTTTCCCCATAGCTGTTCTGGCGGTGCATAACCACTAGTTCCCACCACGGTAAACGTAACGCCTTCTGCCTTGGCTCTGTCTTGAACGGCACCAAAATCAACGAGATAAATTTGGTTATTTTTTGCCAAAATCAAGTTACTAGGTTTGATGTCACGGTGAAGAATGGGTGGACTCAGCTCATGCAGGTAACTCAAAATTTTGAGAATGTCTTCGGCAAAATAGCGTACTTGCTGTTCTGTAAAAGGTTTGCCTTGCTCTAAAAGCTGTTTGAGAGAGTCACCGGGGATGTATTCCTGCACTAGGCAAAACCAAGGTAAGCCTGTCAGGGCGGCTTTACCAATATCCTGACAACCTAGGGAAGATGTCTGCAAACCCGCCCCTACATCGTCTACCGAGAAATAATCGAGATACTCAGGAATCTTGGGATGATTAATATTTTTGAGAACTTGGGCTTCCCGTTCAAACAGCTTCAAGTCATCCCACTGCATTTGGGGATTAAACGCTAGCAGTTTGACGATGACAGTTTTAGGAGGAGAGGATTCGATGTCAGTTGCAAGCCAGGTTTGACGACCCGCATTTTGCCCTAGCTGTCGAATCAGTTGATAGCGTTCTTTTAAAGTATCTTTGGCTTTTAGCATGATGAATTAATTTAGTTCTAGGTTTTTTATACGTCTGCCAACCACTCGTTAATTTCTTGAACGAGCCACTGACGTTCAGCTTGAGTTAATCCTTTAGTCAAACAATAGGTCTTAGCTTCCGTTTTTAAAAAAACCTTTTTAAGTGAAGGATTATCCCAGACCTCTTTAATCTCTGAAACTTGACCTTGGTAGTGGGAATTGATTCTCCCAAACTGTCTAAATTCAATAGAAAACTTATTTCTATCAAACTCAAGACAACAGTTGCTAAATACGGAGGCAGAGAAATGACTCTGCTCTATATCATCTGCCATTTTCACGAAATTCTCGCGTCCCCATATCCAAAACATGATTAAGCTTGCCATAGCCATACTAAAAAGAAATACCACAGCCAGAAAATCTTCAAAAAAGGAAAAAAGTAAGCCTACAGAAAAATCTTTAAAAGAGGAAAAGAGTAAGCCTACAGATGCTACAAATACTACTACTAAGGCTGGAATTAATAAACTTAGCACTAGCATTACAATTGCCAAGCTGAAAAAGGGAAGTAATTTTCCTGCCACTATGATGATACTTAGAAGAACGGATCTCCCCCGAAGAACGGATCTCCGCCGTCCAGGAATCTTAATACTTAACTGATGGGGAGATTTTTTAAGCTTTATTTGGCTATTAAACGGGGGTTTAACCGTTTCCAATGGATAGCTGATATGGCGACCCGTTTCAAGTGCTTCTAATGCTTGTGCAACTGTACTCAATCGCAGGTCAAGATCGGGTTCGGTGAGGGCTTCAATCCAGTTGAGGAATGTGGGATTAATACTGACGCGATCGCGAAATTGAATCCGTAGGTTATTCTGGGGTAACTCAGCCGGAGAAATGCCTGTTAATAAGTGAATTAAGGTAGCACCCAAGGCGTATAGATCAGACGCCGGAACCGCTTGTCCCCAAAACTGTTCGAGGGGTGCGTATCCAGTCGTGCCCACTACAGTAAACGTGACACCTTCAACCGCCGCACTATCTTGAACTGCACCAAAATCCACCAGATAAACCCGCTTGTCTTTTCCCAAAATAAGATTGCTGGGTTTGATATCCCGATGGAGGACGGGTGGATTTAATCCATGCAAATACGAGAGAATCTTCAATACTTGAGTGGCAATAGAACGCACCTGTACTTCGGTAAACCGCTTGCCAGAGTCTATTAGCTGTTGCAGGGAGTAACCTGGGATGTAATCCTGCACTAAGCCAAACCAGCACAACCCTGCACCTGTCTGTTTGTCTAGGGAAAAGTAATCACGATAGCGGGGAATACGGGGATGGTTGAGTTGTTTGAGGATAGAAGCTTCCCGTTCAAATAGCTTAAATTCTTCCCATTGCATCTGAGGACTAAACGCCAGCAGCTTCAGGGTTACGGGTTCGGCGGGTGAAGTTTGGATATCCTTTGCCAGCCAAGTTTGACGCCCCGCATTATTTCCCAACTGGCGTTGCAGTCGGTAACGTTCCTGTAAGACTTGTGCAGTTTGTAGCATTATTTACCTCAGACCGACACTCAGCGCTGTCTGCATACCTCTATGATGCTATAGTTCCAACGTCTTGGGTGTTATGCAGAGTTGAGTTAGCGATCGCACATCGCAACTGCGCCCTCTGCCTTGGGGTGAGAGCTTTCTGGGTATCTACTCCAAAAAAGTCTGCACGCACAGGTTTTTTTATGAAAGCAAAAAAGAAGATAAAACAACTCTTTCCCCTTTCGCCCAATAACAGGTCGTTATAGAGTTTAGAGTAAGGAGCAGAAGGTTATAGCTGAGGTTAGGATGGACCGAATACAGGCAGAACTTGAGGCAATTCGCTCTCAAATTGAGGCATTGCGCCGCGAACGGGATGCATTAATGGCGAAGGAGATACTGCCACAGAATGATTCACCAGAAGCAATCTCTGAAGCTTACCGCCGCCAAGCTAGGGAAGCGCCACAGGTATCGGCAGAAGTCGAGGGAATTGATAATGCGATCGCCGCACTACAGGCGCAGTTAGAGCAAAAACAGCTAGAGTTACAGCCGCGAGTGGAACGCAAGCAACCCCTGACACCGGAAGAGCAAATTGAGGCAACAGTCCAAGAGGCTTATGAGCGCGCCAATCGGATCAACGAACTGGCAGCGGAATTGGTGGAGGAACTGAGGGAATTAAAAGCGATCGCCCATGATTTGAGTCCGAGTTACTGGCAGTTGCATCACAAGCCCTTTGTAACGGGGTTTAAGGCGGCTTCGGTTCCTTACTTGCGATCGGATCATGGGGTTTTAATGATTTCTAAGATAGTGATTTGAGGGCTTGTTCTCTACTGGAACCGCATAATCTTAAGTTCTTTAGGTGCTAGGTCGTGCCGAACAAATGCCGCCCTACCTAACATTATTTTACCAAATATTTCGATATTTAGAGAGAGTAACGTTAGATTAAGTATCGAAAACTTCCTGGAGAGAGTGATGCCAACAACCCCTAATGCCATCAAATCATCTGTGTCGAAAGCGATCGTTGTTGGAGGTGGAATAGGTGGTTTGACCTTTGCCCGTGCCTGCCTTGATGTAGGAATTGAGGTGGAGTTATACGAGAAACGCCACCTAGATTCTATGTTGTCGGGACCCGGAGGAATTTTCATACAAAGAAATGCGATGCGCGTCTACAAACTCCTCTGGGACGGAAAAATCTACAATCGTTTCTACGAACAGGGAGGCAAGATTCTCAAAGGTGGATTTTTCAGCAAAGACGGGACTCCCCTTTACATCAACACGCCTGGGTTTGTTGGAGAAGACGACTTAGGTGTGTGCCTTCTGCGACCTGAACTGCAGCAGATTCTCTACGAATCCTTACCTGCAGGAACTGTACGGACGGGTATTGCCTTCGAGCATTTTGAAGATACGGGGGATGGCGTGCGAGTCTTTTTCAATGATGGCAGCATTGCAGAAGGTGATATTTTAGTGGGAGCTGATGGACTCTACTCAAAAGTGCGTGCTCGTCTCAACGATCGGGAGCAGTTAGAGCAACCAATCTACAGTGGAATGTGTTGCTGGCGGGGATATTTCAACCGTTCAAATCTACCCCTTGATGATCGCTATAGCTGGGGGGAATTTTGGGGTCAGGGAAACCGCTTTGGGTACTTTGATGTGGGGGGAGGTCGGTTTGGTTTTTACGCCTTTAAGAATACTGAATCTGGGGGGAATGACGACGCGGTAGGAGGTTCTTTAAAGGTAATGCGATCGCTCTTTTCAGACTATGCTGACCCAGTACCCGCTATCATCGAATCTCTCGATCAATATAATATCTACCGAGATGATATCCTTGATCGCCAACCCCTTAGTCGAGAGTGGGGACGAGGGCAGGTTACGCTAATCGGAGATGCTGCACACCCCGTCCAACCCAATCTAGGACAGGGCGGCTGTATGGCGGTGGAAGATGCTTTTGAGTTAGTTAAGGGACTGTTGACTAACGAAACAAATTATGACCAAGTGCCAACGCTACTGCGTCAATTCGAGAACAGTCGCAGCAATCGAGTTACTCGTGTCTTCAATATCTCCCGTCAGGTTGGCAATCTCGGACAAGCTGACACTGCCTTCGGCTGCTTCCTGCGCAATTGGATCTACAAACTTACTCCAACCTGGTTAGCTGACTGGCAGTTTAGATGGTTGTTTGATTACCAACCCGAATGGAATTCTTACTTGTCACGAGACTAAGTTGCATAAAAATTCCAAGTCTTATCCCTCTTCTGTCACTTCCCGAAATTCACTAATTTAAGCGAGGAATGCGATCGCACGTTGGGAAAGATAGACGTGATCGCATCTATCCACACTGAAGCGCGATCGCACTTTAGGAAAGATAGACCCGATCGCATCCACTGAAACGGCAAGCGCGATCGCTCTGGTGTATATAGTGGACTTAGAGCAAAAGAATTATTCAGATAGAGTCCATGTCCACCTATAACGAAGTACTCAGTCAAGTTCAAAGCCTTACCTCTGATGAGCAACTGCGCCTGTTGGAAGAATTAGCAGCGCTGGTTCGTCAGAAGGTAACATCGGAGCATCAACGTCACCTTCTCCAATTACAAGGGGTAAGTAAAGACAAATGGTGGGGATTTTTGCCTAAGCGCGTGGATGCTTTAGAGTTTCAGAAGTCACTCAGGCAAGAATGGGGTGAATAATAGTTATCTACTGGATACAAACATCCTGATTTATTACTTTAACGATGACCCAACCGTGCAGCCTATTTTTGAGGAAATTCTAGCTTCTGTATATTGGACTTAGGGCAAGAGCATTACAAGAGAAAGTGTATGTCTACTTATCATGAAGTACGTCGTCTAGCTGAAAACCTTACTCCTGATGAGCAAATGCGGCTGATAGAAGAATTGTTCAGCTTAATTCGTCAACAACTTACGCTGACACCTAAGCCCAAACGTAGCATCCTGGAGTTGCGAGGGTTAGGTAAAGAAATCTGGAATGGCATTGATGCTCAAGAATATGTCAATCAGGAACGAGACTCATGGAATGGATAGCCCAGTTACAGGGGCAAGTAGTCGGTTTGGATAGTGCGCCGCTGATTTACTTTATAGAAGAAAATCCGGCTTACTTGGAGATGACTGACGCTTTCTTTGAGGCGATGGTGCACGGGGAGTTAAGGGTTGTAACCTCGGTGATAACTTTGTTAGAAGTGCTAGTTTATCCTCTGCGACAAGGGAACAGTATACTAGCTCAACAATATCGTGACATCCTATCGGATGAAGAAGGTTTGACAACCATCGAAGTTTCTCCAGCTATTGCTGAAATCGCTGCACAGCTCCGGGCAACTTACAATTTGAGAACGCCTGATGCAATTCAAATGGCTACAGCAATTCGCCAAGGTGCTTCGTTTTTTTTGACTAATGATTCACGTTTACCTTCTTTACCTGGGTTGGAAGTGTTGGTGTTAGAGGAACTGAGGGCTTGATTTTAGGCAGGTGTGATCACATTTTGGGAAAGATAGACGCGATAGCGTGAAGCGAAGCTATAGCGAGGAACGAGCGTCAGCGCTGCTGCGTTGGCGTAGCCTCTCCGCAAGGAGAAGCCCAGATCGCATCCACCGATATTGCAAACGCGATCGCACTTTGAAGAAGATAGGCGCGTGAAGCGAAGCTATTGCGTTAGCGAATCGCATACACCGACACAGGAACGCGATCGCACGTTGGGTAAAGATAGACGCGATAGCGTGAAGCGAAGCTATAGCGAGGAACGAGCGTCAGCGCTGCTGCGTTCGCCCTTGGCGTCTCCCCTTGGGAGAAGCGCAGATCGCATCCACTCAAACGGCAAGCGCGATCGCGCTAAAATAGCAGCAGGTTAATCCGAAGCTGATTTTAGTATGCCAATTACATTGCCACCGGAACTGGAACAGTTTATCAAAAATCAGCTTGCTAGCGGCAAGTATGCCTCCATTGATGAAGTCTTTTTAGCAGGTATTAAGCTGCTACAAGAACGAGAAAATCTTTATCAAGGACGGTTTGAAGAATTACGTCGTGAGGTTATGGTGGGGGTTGAAGAGGCTGAACGAGGCGAATTGTTGGATGCAGAAACCGTCATAATTGGACTGCAAGAAAAATTGCAACAGCGTCGCGCTTAGGCTAATTGATGAGCAATTTTTGCCGAATTACACCGACAGCAAGCCGAGATATAGAGAGTATTATGGACTATCTCGCTGAGAGAGGAAGTATTGAAACGGCAGAGCGTTTTCTTGAGAAGATCGACACGAAGTTCAAAATGCTAGCTCAGTTCCCTCGAATAGGACGCAAACGAGATGAACTCTATCCTGGCTTGCGGAGTGTATCGTTAGAAGATTACCTGATTTTTTATCGTCTGGTTTCAAACGGAATCGAGGTGATGCGGGTGGTGGGCGGTTATCGCGATCTCGAAGCGCTATTTGTGGAAGATGAAGACTGAGCGATCGCACTTTGGGAAACAGAGACGCGATCGCATCCGTCGACACTCCGAAGCCGAGTTCACTTTGGGGAAGATAGGCGCGATCGCATCCACTGAGGCACAAAGGCGATCGCACTCCCGCACTTTTCTCCAAACAAACGTAGGTTGGGTTGAGCATTAGCGAAACCCAACACCAAGTCAATCTACTAACCCTACTATCAATTCATTCATTCCCAATCCCTTCAACAAAGGGAATCTCCTCGCCTTCACCCCAGCAGCGATCGTATAAACTATCTCGGATATAACGATGAAAACTGGAAAATTCCCAATCTCTGGGAGTTCGCACCAAGCCATGTTTCACTGGGTTGTAGTGAATGTACTCCACATGCTGGGTGAAATCTGTCTCATCCCGAATGAGGTGTTCCCAAAATCGCTGCTGCCAAACAGCCTGTTCCTTTTTTCGTTGCCTGGATGCAGACGGTTGTTGTTTGTATTTGGGATGACAGCGACGGCTAAATTCGCTTTTAATCAATCGCCAACGGGTGGAAAAGTCACAGTCACCTTCGGGTAATGTCCAAATGCAATGCAAATGGTCTGGTAGCAACACGAAGGCGTCGATTGTAAATGGATGGTTGGCTTTGACAGAGCGAAAAATCTCTCGAAGTAAGGGAACATTATCGGGTTCACACAAAATCTTGCGCCGTTTGTGAGTTACTAGGGTGAAAAAGTAGGTGCCCCCTTCTATTTTTGCCCGACGATATTGCATGGCGTTGTTAACCTCGTAGGTTGGGTTGAGCGATAGTGAAACCCAACTCCAACCAGCTTATCCAGCCATTAAGTTTCTCCAACACCGTAAAATTCCGGATTTGTTGGGTTACTCGACGCTGCGGCAACCCCTACGAGGAACAGGAACGCTGCGGGAACGTGCCTCTCGAGTTAGCAACTGTAGGTTGGGTAGAGCGTAAGCGTTGCCCAACGCCGTTCAAGCTATGAAATCATCCACTGATAAAAAACCCAAATGCTTTGGAAATGTTGGGTTTCGTGCCTCAACCCAACCTACAAGATGGCGATCGCACCTTGGGAAAGATAGACGCGATCGCATAGACGATACTGCAAAGGCGATCGCATACATGATACTCCAAAGGCGATCGCACATTAGAGAAGATAGACGCGATCGCACTGTGGGGTGTTACCAAATTGGTTCAAGATTTAGAACAAATCCAGGTAGAACATCTTCCCCTGATAAACTAGCAGGAGACTCAAGCACCTCAACTTCTTGACCTTGCCGATAAATTTCCACTTGTCGAGTTCTCCGATTAATTAACCAACCCAGACGAATACCATTCTCTAAATATTCCTTCATTTTTGCCTGAGTTTCTGTAAAGCTATCACTTGGAGAAAGTAACTCAACTACAAAATCAGGGCAAAGAGGAGCAAATTTCGTTTGTTGTTCGGGAGTCAGAGCATTCCAGCGTTCCAATTTTACCCAAGAAGCATCAGGAGAACGATCTGCACCATTCGGTAGTTTAAAACCTCCAGAGGAATCAAAAACTTTACCCAGTTGAGTTTGCTCATTCCAAATCCAGATTTGAGCAGTTAGTCCAGCATTACGGTTACTGGTTTCTCCCCCCGTAGGTGGCATAATAATTAATTCTCCCGTAGCTGTGCGTTCAAATCTCAGCGTTTCGTTATCCTGACAGAGTTGATAAAATTGCTCGTCTGTAAGTGTTAGGGATTGGAGATTGATGGTTAGGGTGGTCATTTCAAGCTTTAACCCCAAGTGGATACATTACTAATTTAAGCGAGGAATGCGATCGCATTCACTGACACGCCAAAGGCGATCGCACTTCAGACTTCATCAGCTAGGCGAACATCAAGCGACCTTTAGGCTCAGGAATCGGACGCCCTAACTCCTCGGCAGTCTCAATCCACTCCTGCATAATAACTTCTACATTTTGCAGTGCTTCTTGATAAGTTTCGCCATCAGCAGCACAACCAGGTAACTCTGGTACTTCAGCAATAAATGCTTTGTCTTCTTCGCTCCAGTAGAGAATAATTTCATAGCGAATCATCATCTTGACCTCCTAGCTGGTACTTGAGAATCACGGCACGGACTTGCTTAACTTGATAGGCTTTAGCTTGTGAGCCTTTGGGTTGCAAATTCACAATTTCTTCTATGCTTTCCTTGGTGAAGATATGGTGACTGCCGCGAATCCGTTCTTCAAATCCGAGTTTGCGTAAAAGTTGGCACATCTGGGCAAACGGGATGTTTGAGTCAGAAGTGCCACTTAGGATTTTAGCCAGCAGTTTGTCTTGTTGACTCACGTTCTGCTCTTTGTGTGGTGTTCTTTATAGTCACATTTTTCCTCAACGCGATCACACCTTGGGAAAAATAGACGCGATCGCATCCAATGACACTGCAAGCGTGATCACATCCATTGGCATAGAAAGGCAATCGCCATGTGTATATGTTAGACTCAGCTTTAATAATTTTAGGATAAAGTAAATGTTTATTCTTGATGAAACACGCCCATTGATAAACCCAATGAGAGCTAACAGCGCGAACATATACTGGAACAACTTATATACATCTGCATGTACCCTAGGAAGTCCTTTCCCTGGAGTCACCTGTACTACTACATATGACCCGAACCTTGACGCCCTAATCTACGGGGAAGGGAATCTATTAGCGAGTATTTTTGAAGTAAATCCAGCCATATTAATAATTGATGACTGGCAAAGTCCTAATGCCTTTGCCTATTGGGGAATGACTGCTTCTGGATTCTATGGAACAATCTACTTGGGTATCAGACTCCTGCGCGATGAACTTTTTAGTATGGATAAGGGGTTTTTAGCTGTTGTAGGAATCATGGCGCATGAGTTCGCTCATATTCTCCAGTGGAGAAATCAATCGCGGCTTGTCGGAAAGTACAGAGAATTGCACGCTGACTTTCTGGCAGGATACTACTTCGGATTCAAAAACTGCATCCCCCATCGAGAGCTTTGTGCTTTTGCAAGAAGCCTATTTGAAAAGGGTGATTACAACTTTTGGAACCCCGATCATCATGGTACGCCTCAAGAGCGAGTTGATGCGATGATGATGGGCTACAGTAGTGGAAAGCTTGAAGTACCAATTAATCAAGCCTACATGAAAGGCGATGAGATGGTTTGTGGTTTTTAGAGGTACTAAATAGAGTTATTGAAAGCCTTAGATTCCTCTAACCAGCCTTGCCAAATTAGTTAAAGATTAGACCTCTTGCATAAATGCTAAAACAACGGCTGAAAGTATTGGTTTTGCGTAGCAAAATTCGACTTTTGCAAGAGGTCTATTGGTCATCTAAATGATAGAGACGTTCCGGCGGAACGTCTCTACAACATCTCTAAAGGGGTTTCAGTTACCGACTATTCTATCCCCTCAATCCGGTCTTCAACCTCCTGATACAACTCGCGCAACATCTGTAAATTACTCTCACTCGTCTCCCAATAACCCCGTCCATTCACTTCCAGCAACGTCGAAACCACCTTGCGGAAGGAATGAGGATTTAGGTTCATCAACCGCTTCCGCATTTCTTCATCCTGGATAAACGTGGCATTCGTATCCTCGTAAATCCAGTTATCGACAGCACCTGCTGTTGCAGACCAACCCATGGTATTCACTAACCGCTTCGAGAGTTCCCGGACTCCCTCATAGCCGTGACTCAGCATTCCCTCGTACCACTTGGGATTGAGTAGCTTCGTCCGCGCATCTAGGCGCACGGTTTCTGAAAGCGTGCGGACTTGGGCATTTGCCGTAGTGGTATCGGCAATGTAAGATGCTGGCATCTTGCCATCTTCTCGCAGAGTCGCAACTATCTTCGTGGGGTCAGAGTCGAAGTAGTGGGATACATCGGTGAGACTAATCTCCGAGGAATCCAGATTTTGGAAGGTAACATCGGCAGTTTTCAGCGCCGTCTCAAAAATCTGGCGATTCTGTTCCATCGTGCCTGGGCTATCCGAGGTGAAAGCAAAGGACTTCCGCGCCAAGTACATATCCTGTAACTCAGATTCGCTTTCCCAAGTGCTGTTTTCTACTGCCAAATTGACATTAGAGGAGTAGGAACCGGACGCATTGGAGAAGACACGAGTGGCAGCTTGCCGCAAATTAATCCCCATTTCCGCCGCCTGTTGCATGGCGTGTTTGCGGACAAAGTTCATTTCAGCAGGTTCCTCTGCCTCTGCTGCCATTTTCACGGCTTGGTCGAGGAGGTTCATCTGGTTGATGAACAAGTCGCGGAAGACGCCGGAACAGTTGATTACCACGTCAATCCGAGGACGCCCTAACTCTTCTAAGGGAAGCAGTTCCAACTTATTCACCCGTCCCAAGGCATCGGGTACTGGCTTAACCCCAACCATCCACATAATTTGCGCCAGGGATTCCCCGTAGGTTTTGATATTATCGGTTCCCCAGAGAACACAGGCAATGGTTTCGGGGTATTTCCCACCATTATCGACTTTTTGGCGTTCCAACAGTCGGTCTACCACAATTTTTGCCGATTTTACCGCTGCTGTGGTGGGAATCGATTGGGGGTCGAGGGCGTGGATGTTCTTCCCTGTGGGCAATACATCCGGGTTGCGGATCGGATCGCCGCCGGGACCGGGGATGACGTATTCCCCTTCCAACGCTTGCAGCATCGCACCCAGTTCGTTATCGGCGACAATTTGCTGGAGGCAGAATTCCAGGTACTCGAACAGGGGTTTAAGTGCTTGGGCGTCAACTTTGGTGTAATCTAACTGGTGCAACGCTTCAATCCAAGGCTCTTTTTTACCCATATTCAGGAAATTGAGCTTGGAAACCTTGGAAACTCGCCCTTCAGCATCGGTTTGGGCTTTCACTAAAGCACCGACGGCATCACGGGTTGCTAGGGTAATATCTTGCAGCAACTGCACGTCTGCTAAGACACCTTTATCGTTGTTGGTGTAAATTTCATCAATATCCCGCCCGATGCTATTGGCGATAATCCGAGGTAAACTCAGTATTTCCTCTTCAGGGCGGTCAAGGGCAGCAATATTGACTAAAGTTGCGATCGCTTCTTCTGCTGTCGGCGGTTTCCCAATAACGTGCAACCCACAGGGTAAAAGCCTCGATTCAATCTCCATCAGCTTTTTATACACCAAGCCGACTAGGGTATCCCGTTCCTCAGAGGTCATGTCCTTGGCATCTAGGAAAGAGGGCGGGTTTACTTCATTGGCTTGTTTACCCGCAGGATTATTGGTTAAACCCGCCCCTACAAGTGCGGGGATATCTTTATCTAGATTCACCATCCGGCACTTATCCATGATCGTATTCACAATCGGGATACCGCGACCCGTTTCTTTTAGGGTTTGGTAAGACCCAATCAACTCACTCAATTCCTTTAACCCCTTATACAACCCAGCATTTTCTGCGGGTGGGGTGAGGTAGGAAATTGTCTCGGCATAGCTGCGGCGCTTGGCAATGGTTGCCTCACTGGGATTATTTGCCGCGTAATAGTAAAGATTGGGAATTGAACCAATTAAGTTATCCGGGTAGCAGTCCCCTGACATTCCCATCTGCTTACCGGGCATGAATTCCAGAGACCCGTGGGTGCCGAAGTGCAGCACAGCATCCGCTTGCCAAAGATGTTCTAAGTAAGTGTAATATGCCGCAAACCCATGATGAGGACTCGCAGACCGGGAAAATAACAACCGCATTGGGTCGCCTTCATACCCAAAGGTAGGCTGCACCCCAATAAACACATTTCCGAATTGCTTACCATAAATGAGTAAGTTTTGTCCATCACTATTCAGATGTCCTGGCGGTGGACCCCAATTTTCTTCTAAACGGGTGGAGTAGGGGGTAAACCGTTCGTATTCCATCACCGACATCCGGTAGGCAATATTTAATTCCGGAGTGGCATACTGCGCCTGGGCGTCGTGGATGACTTCTTGCATCAGCGCCTCAGCAGACTCTGGCAAGTTGGGGACATCATAACCGTTATGCTTCAGGGCTTCCAGTACCTTATAAATAGACCCGAAGACATCTAGATAGGCAGCGCTACCGACATTTCCTTTATCCGGTGGGAAGCTGAAGACGGTAATGGCAACTTTTTTCTCTAGTTTCGGCTTGCGGCGCAGGTTCGCCCATTTCAGCGCCCGATGCGTAATGGCTTCAATCCGATCCTGAAGTGCGATCGCTTTCCCGGTCGTGCCATCCCGTCCTGATAAAATAATCGGTTCAATGGCACCATCCAATTCGGGAATCGCAATCTGCAACGCCACCTGAATCGGGTGCAGTCCCAAATCACTGCCTTCCCACTCCTCAGTGGTTTGGAACACCAAGGGCAGGGCTACCATATAGGGGCGATTCAGGCGCTTCAGGGAGTCTATCGCTTTGGGATGGTCTTGCCGTGCGGGTCCTCCTACCAGAGCAAATCCTGTCAGAGATACTACCGTATCCACGAGGGTAATTTTCCCTTTTTCCCCCTTAGCCGCAGGGATATCGTAGAAAAAGGCATCTACGGGTTTGGAGAAATCCAGCCCCCCAGCAAATACCGGGATTGCCCGTGCGCCCATGGCTTCGAGTTCTTGTACCATTGCCACGTAATGGGCATCATCCCCGGTAACTAGGTGAGTGCGCTGCAACACTAAACCCACGCAGGGGGCAAAGGGGTCTTTCAAATCTTCAGAAATATCCTGACGGCTATTGTACCAGTTGAGATACTCCTTAACATCCTCAAACATTTTCGGTGCTAGAGGGTGCCAGATGCCCATATCTGGGTAAACCACCGGATCTTTGAATTTCAGGTGTCTACCCTTGAGGACATACTTATCCGCCAGCATCAGCAGGAAGTTCTCCAAGTTATCGGAGGAACCCCCTAGCCAATACTGAAAACTTAGCATAAAGTTGCGGGCATCCTGGGCTTTATCCAAGGGCATATACTTCAGGACTTTAGGCAGCGTCTGCAACAGTTTCAGCATCCCATCTTGGAAGGATGACCCAGACTTCTCTTTACGCTTCTTCATGAACTGGGCGATCGCACTCTTAGACTGTCCCAGTTGCGCCATGGAGAAGCTACCCAGCTTATTGAGGCGCATCACCTGGGGCATGGAGGGGAAGACAACCGCTGCATCTAAGCGATCGCGATGGGGTTGGACTGCGGCTACAACTTTATCTGCTAGGTCTTCAATGAAGATCAGAGAAGCGATAAAGATATTCGCTTCGGCAATATCCCGCTTAAATGCTTCGTAGTTCTCGGTATCGCGGAGTTCTTCAATTAAGTAGCCACTCATTTCAATCGCTAAATCCGGCTGATTCTGATTAATCGAACGAACAGCGGCGGATAAAGCACTCTGGTACTGTGGCTCTAGCACGACATAGACCACCTTAAGCAAATGACGATTATTCAGGTCATCGGGGGTAATGCGGCGAATGGTGGACTTGACGTGAGTGAACATGCGGTAAGGCTCCTTCTGATGCTTGTTCTCTTCTCATCGGTAGGGTTCCAGGGAAGGTTCGGTTGGCTCTATCCTGGAACAATTCGTTACTTTTAGGGCAACTTAAGTGGTTTTACCAGAAAATGCTGACCTACGGAGCGTTTCAGCTCTTATTTGACACAATTTGATAGGAAATGACCTAATTTTGTTTACATTTTTTTACATTTATTGATGTTTTCGCTCTCAATATTATTTACAAAAATTTGTATTTAGTCTAGGGCTTGCCAAATAAGCCTTTTGGCTGTCATGCTTTACAGACCTGTTAAAATCCTAAATCAACGGTAGCTAGATTTCAAAATAACAAATGCGATCGCTACCGGAATCAAACCCGCCACAATACCCCCCAAAAACGCTGAGGTGAGGAAGAAAGGGACATCAGTAGCAGGGGGAAACTGCTCAATTAAAACAGCAGCAGCCATTAAACTAATTACCAGTCCACTCGTCGCCACTGCTACCGTCCGATTCAAGACGCGATCGCTCCGAGTTTGTTCGATTTCGGTAATTCCGCCAATCGTGCGAATTAAATTTTCCAATAACCTCAAACCAGGACGGAGGTTTGCGCAATCTATCTCGACTTGTTGCAGATATTTTTCATCAGCTAATTCGCTGAAGTTGCCGAGGGGTTTCAAATAGCCATTCGCTTCTCGCTCGATTTTGTACCACCATTTTTTATAATTTTCTATATTCACTCGAATAGTATGAGAGTGAAACTCCAAATCATTTAAATTTACCGCATACTCTGATAAAATAGACAGAGACTTTGTTAAGATAATCTGCCAAGTTTCCAAATTTAACCTTGGGGACTGAATTAGGTTCGTTAACTCCCGAACTTTGACAGTTAACTCTCTAATCTCAAGAAACTGATTTTTGAGATTGGTAGTCAGCCGACGACTCTGCCAATATGCCCACACAACCTTATGGCGATAACTAAACAAGCGCGTTAAATCTAAATAAACATCGTCAACCTTTTCTCGGATTTCAGCGACTTTCTTACCCGCCGGAAACAAGCAAATGAGAATATGGTAATTTTCGGAACTAAATAGCTCCCAGTCTTGATTCCAATTTTCCGGCGAGTGCCAATACTCAAATATTCTGGCTCCTAACAACCTTCCCTGTTCCTTAAAGGTAGGTTTCCAGTTAGAATTTGGGGTAAGGTGTTGGTAGCATTCTTTGGCTAGCTGTCTAGGGTCTTGATTCGTATCTGCTATCTGAACAGAAACTACCCAGGTTTGCCCAATAGTTCCCTGCCCTTCTAGGGCAATTTCTGATCGCTCCAGAGTTTGATTGATTTTGGAAACAATGAGTTGCTTTAGAGTTCGCAAATTATCCAGTGTTTTAGTTTCCTCATTTCGTTGCTGAGTACTGACATCTTTATACTCACCCGAACAATTCAGTTGAAGGGCATAGATATCCCCCAATTGCAGGGCACAATAGTAGCCATCGATAGGGGGTTCAAAAGACTTGTTAGCCAGTTGGACGTAATCGGCTTCTGAACTTTCTAGTGCCTCCAATTCGGCTAATTGCTTTTCGTCCAAATCACGGTCAATTTTTTGCCAAAATCCCTGGCGGTTGCGCTGAATTTCGCCGGGATATTCACCTAAACCGTCACGTAGGTCGTAGAGAAACAAATCAAGGGTAGGATAAATTAGGGGGGTAGATTTATTCATTATAGGTAAAAGCAAGGACTCAATCCCGCCCCCGATGGGGCGCTCATGAAGGAGGCTAGGGGGGTAGATAATTCTGGTTGACTGACAAAACTTGTGAGCAGATACCCAAAAAGCCCTCGCCCTCTCGGAGAGGGGTTGGGGGTAAGATCGCTAAACTTTTGTCTTTTCAGTCTGCCCACCTACGCAGCAAATTAGCATAACTTTTCGAGATTAAATCAAATTCTACTGTCTTCCCTTCTTTGGCAAAAATAGACCGACGCGCCGTATCTAAATCGAACAAAATTTCTCGCGCATTCGGATCACGCACCAAACTCTGCACCCAACCCACAGCCGCTAACCTTACACCGTCTGTCACAGATTCGACTTGATGTAAACTTGAAGAGGGGTAAACGATCGCTGAACCCGCCTCAAGTTTGTAAGTGCGATCGCCATCACTGCATTCAATGACTAACTCGCCCCCTTCATAAGTGGCAGGATAACTAAGAAATAAGGTAAAGGACACATCCGATCGCCAAAATTCGCGATCGCCCATGAAAGCATTATCAACGTGCCTACCGTAAGACATCCCTATTTCGTAGCGGTTAAATAGCAGAGAATGAATTATTTTAGGCTGAACGGCACTTTGAAATAAAGGATTGCGTTTGAAAGCCGCTTTCACAAGTTCTCGCAAATCCTTAGCACAGGTTGAACTGCCCTGAAGCTGCTTATTGTTTTTACTAAACTTGGCGTGCCAGCCTGCTGTCGTTTTGCCGTCTACAAAATCAGCCCTATCCAAACTGTCAGCAATACAGTTGAGTTCCTCTGGTGTCAGAACATTGTCAATCGCAAAAATCATGGCAGAACGTTGAGTAAGGGCTTTTAATCCTAAAGGTTATTGACCAAATTTATAATTCATGGAGAAAACTATAATTTACCCCTATTGTTTATTTTTATGCAAATCTTTCTCAATTACCGTATAGTTAAAGACGGTCTAATTCAATCCTAAGGGTTTAAATTTCGATTGAGGAGTGTCAAAATGCATTCAAAAACCATTCAATTATTTTTGGCGTTAACTTTGGCAGCCACTGTGGGAGCCTGTAACGGAGCCACTGAAGGTGACGAAGGCGGTGAAGTGGAAGAAACTCTCCCCCAAACCGAGCAGCCTCAAGATAGTCAAGTTGAGCAAGCTGAAGAAGCTGAAGAAGCTGAAGAAGGCGAGGAAGTTGAAGGTGATGAAGCTGAGGAAGGCGGTGAAGGCGGTGAAGGCGGCGAAGGCGGTTAATTGCCCAGTCGAGTTACTTTAGTTAACTCGGGTAGGGGCAAACTATCGTTAAAAGATAGTTTGCCCCTACAAATAAAAAGATGAATGATGAATTATTGCCAGCTTCAGGCTTGAAGGCGATCAAAATAGCACCGACGGCGTAATGCCTGCCGTAGCAAAACTTGATACTCCTGTTCCCCAATCGTGCAGGCACCGAAGCGAGCTAAGTGGGGATTCATGAGTTGAGCATCAAATAAGACAAAGCCGCGCGATCGCAACCGCTCTACTAATCTTACCATTGCCACCTTTGACCCTTCAGGAATCCGGTAGAACATGGATTCCCCAATAAACGCTCCGCCTATAACAATGCCTAAAATTCCGCCTGCGAGTTCATTACCCTGCCACGTTTCAAAACTATACGCCCAACCCGCTTCGTAAAGCGCCCAGTAAATTTCTTGAAGTTCTGGAGAAATCCAAGTCGTTTCGCGGTTAGCACAACCGGCAACCACAGCTTTGAAGTCCCGGTTGATAGCCGTGCTAAAGCGTTCCTGATTTAAAATGCGACGTAGGGATTTAGGATAGCGAAACCGATTGTCTAGAGGAACTATCGTTCGCTGAGGGCTAGAATACCATCCTAAATAGTCGGTTTCATCTGCCATCAAGAAGTAGCCTTGGGCATACCCTTGAATCAGCATCGAAATGTCAATTTCCATAGAGCTCGCACCGGAGTCCCTCATATATATTATGGGACAGCTAGACTCTAATCAGGCACTCCACCTGTGAATCCAAATCGTAGATTCTCCTTCTCAAACCTCTAATACAGACGACTCAGGACATAATCAGCCAAATCGACCAAGGCTTTAGAAGACTCTGAGGGCTTGAGTGGGGTCAGGTTTTCTACAGCAATCCGAGCGTGGTAAGCGGCTAGTTCCCGCGATCGCTCAATACCCTTACTCTTCTCAACCAGTTCCAAGGCTTGATTGATATCATCGGGTTGGGCAAACTCCCGCTCAATCAGCACTTCCAGATAGGGTTTCTCTTCTAAGGCATAGAGTACTGGGGCAGTCAGATTGCCACTAATTAAATCTGACCCGGCTGGCTTACCCAAAACTTCTGTCGAAGCGGTGAAGTCTAATATATCATCGACGATCTGGAATGCCAACCCGAGGTGACATCCGTAGGTATACAAATTTTCTGCCACCTCTACTGAGACGCTACTCAACAAACCGGCTGCCTTGGAACTGTTGGCAATTAGGGATGCTGTTTTGTTGTAGGTCTTCTCCAGATAGGTTTCAATAGTGCTGCTAGTATCAAATCGATTCAGCCCTTGCTGAATTTCCCCTTCTGCCATATCCTTTATGACCTGTGACAGTAGCTTTACCACCTCTAAGTTATTAAGATTAGCAAGATACCAAGCCGACTGACCGAATAGAAAATCTCCAGCGAGTACGGCTATGCGATTGTTGAACAAGCTATTGACAGTGGGGACGTTTCGACGTACTTCTGATTCGTCAACAACGTCGTCATGCACCAGAGAAGCCGTGTGAATCATCTCTGTAATTTCAGCCAAACGTCTGTGACGTGGAGTGATATCCCTATCCAACATGGTTGCCCGCGAAATCAAAAGGACGACGGCTGGTCTGACCCGCTTGCCGCCAGCACCGAACAAATGTTCTGCTGCTGCATACAGGATAGGGTGACGGGCACCCACCAAGTTTTTTAGATTTTCGGTCAGCAGATAAAGATCTGCTTCCACAGGCTCAAAAAGGGATGTTACTGAGGTCATGGATCGGGCGACTCAGGCGTTAGGTTACGAAAGTTTACATATCTGTCCTTAATTTTAAGCGAAGCGTCCCCAGTAGGGGAATGGTGTTTGACTAACATTAGAGCTGGCAAGAGGAAAAAAATTGTATCGACTTATTAACTCTCTGAGAAAATTGGTGTAAATCCCCCGGCTTCTTGTGTTAAGCTAACTATTAAGGGTTTCAAAAAATTAATAGATTAATTGATTCTGAGATGGTAGGGAAAGCGTAGACTGACCGAGAGGTTGATGCGCATTTGGGTAGGCAGTGATAGCCTATCGACTTGTTTTCATGGCTTGGCTATTTGGCTAAGTCGTACTGTTTGTCATACATAATCGATTGCTTTCTGCTCCAAAGAGTGTCTGGCAAGACCTAATAAAAATTAGGTTAGTGCTGGCATGACTGTAAAAGTCATGAAGAAGCTAATTCACCAGCAGCTTCCACTGACAACAGCAACCTCAACCAGCGAGCGGGCTTGAGAGGACTGTTGCCAGAACGGGTATTGGAATTTCTTTTTCCCCTTTTGTCCATCCATATGATTTACACTGATATGCCTGTGATTATTCCTGCTCTAGCCAGTATTTATTTGTTAACGATTTACCTTCTGTTGATACTAGCGCAAAGGACGATCAAGAGTTCGCTATACCTGGCTGACTCTTTCACCGATGCTTATGCTCCTTACGTGTCAACAGAGTCTACCTCTTCTGAGGATGATGTGGAACCTTCTCAAGCTCAAGCTGTTCGAGAAGCAAGTAGCCTGCGTTAGCTAAGGTATGTAAATTGGAAATCGGGAGGATGGGTTGGACTCGACCAACTCCTCCATCCCAATTTCAATGAAACGGTTAATCAACAGGTTCTAGGGGCATCGTCGGACAGTGGGATGGTGTTGGCAATTGTGTTTTTTCCGTGACGGGTGTACAACCAAGCCATTGGACTGAGAGTTGAGCAAACTGCTGGGGACAACCGCTAACACAGAAGCGAGTCGGCAGGGCAGGATAAGTATTCCTCAATCCCAATAAATCAAGTTCTTGAGCCGCAGCCGCAACTACATAGTTAGCTGGGTCTATCAGTTTAACCTGTGGCGGTAACAGTTGTCGCAATAGGGGTTCTAAATGAGGGTAATGGGTACAACCATAGACTAAGGTATCGATGCGTTGCTGTAGCAACGGCATCAGATATTGGGCTGCAATTTCTGCCATGTAGGGATCGTGCAAACGATTTTGCTCAATTAAAGGAACAAACTCCGGACAGCCAACCTGCCAGACTTGTACCGTCGGTTCAACTTCTAATAAAGCACGTCGATAGGCATTGCTGGCAGCCGTTGCCGGCGTAGCAATTACCCCAATCCGTCGCCCTTGTTGTACCGCAGCCCGAGCTCCCGGTAAAATCAATCCCAGAATTGGCAGATTAAACTCGCCTCGCAGGGTTTCCAGTGCCAGAGCGTCACTGGTATTGCAAGCCATTACTACCATTTTGATATCCTGTTGCACCATCCAGCTTAGAATTTCAAAGCCGAACTGTAGGATTTCATTGGCAGACCTAGTCCCGTAGGGAAGCCGCGCCGTGTCAGCAAAGTAGAGAATTGATTCGTTAGGGAGTTGTCGGTAGAGTTCTCTTAAAACTGTGAGTCCTCCAACACCGCTATCGAAAACACCAATGCGACGTCGTTGCGGCTCTTCCCTGAAGGTCAAGAATTGGTCTTTGGTCATTGGTTATTGGTTATGGGTCATTGGTCAAATGACAAAATACCAGGATTTCGGGTAAAAACACCCATTTTTCTCCCATTTAAAAAGATTGCTGAATGTACTGAAGAATGCCACGAGCGATCGCTTGGGCGATTTGACTGCGGTAAGCGGGGTTGGATAGTTTTGCCGAATCCTCCCGACCGGTCAGAAAACCCACTTCTACCAAAATAGCTGGCATTGACGATTTTCTGAGTACATAAAACCGAGCTTGCCGTACACCTCGGTTGTCCACATCAACACTCTGTAAGATACTATTATGAACGGTTTGGGCAAGACCCTGTCCACTCGAGTAATAATAGGTTTCCAATCCATTCACATCCGGTCGGCTCAGGCTGATAGCATTGGCATGAATGCTGACAAACAAATCAGCTCTCGCCTGTTCAGCCATATCAACTCGTCCTTGCAGGGTGACAAAGTAATCTGAAGAACGAGTCAATACTGCCTGAATACCCTGTTGCTCTAGAATCGCGGCAACTTCTTGGGAAATCGGCAAAATCACATTTTTCTCTTGCACTCCCCCAATCCCAATCGCTCCCGGATCTTTCCCCCCATGTCCTGGATCGACAATAACCACAACCCGACCTCTAGGAACAACAGGTGGCGGAGTAGGCGGTGTTGGAACTTCGGCTGGCGGCGGCACAGGAATCGAGCCAGTGGGAGGTACACTAGCTCTGCTCTGTTGCAATTCCAGGGCTAAAAGCTGGTCGTTAAGCTGATTGAGTTGTCCAATCTGGGTGCCAGGGCTTGGTTTTACCAGAATCGCTACCGTGCGCGAATCTTGCTGCCGGAGCAGTATTTGTGATAGCGGACTGCTAGCACTAAGCTGGGGACCTCTGATTCGTTCAGCGAGTTGGGCATCAGGAATGGTAATCCGGTAAGCATTTGCACTCCTATCCCAAGTGCTAGTTGCTCTGACCCGCCGATCTGCCTGAATCAACAGTTGAGTCTGGTTGTTTGCCAGTTCAACCGATTGAATGGTTGCCAATTGACTGACATTCGACACAGGGATTACTTCAACAGTTCCCCCAGATCCACCCCCTAGTTCAGACGCTGTGGTTCCCCGAGGCAAAACCACGATACCCCCCACACTGCTGAACAATGCCTGCCAATCGGGGCTGTCTCGGTTGACGTTCAACGTCATTCGGACAACTGAGGGGGAATTGTTGAGTTGTTGGAACTGGATTTGGCTGACGCCATAACGATTGACTGCCAACTCTTGCCCAAACAGATCCCTTGAAAGGGTAGTACCTTCCAAGTCAATCTCAATACTACGGCGATCGCGACTCCGCTTAACCTTTATATCTTTCGGTTCCCCACCACTGGAGCGGATAAAAAAACCATCGCGAGTCACCTGAAAACTATTCAGTTCTACCCCCGCAACTGTCCCCGAACTGGGTGGCTTTGGTTGAGACGAAGAATTGTTGGGTGGGTTAGTAACTTGGGGGGGTGGACTGGGAGATACGGCAGTCCGTTGCGGAGTTGGTAAATCCACAGTCCACTGAGTTGGCGAAGCTCCCTTAAACTTCACCTGCTGGGGGTCTAGGGTATAGCCTGGAGCTAATTCAATCACGATTCGAGTCGTCTGGTTGTCAAATTGACCCACTCGAACTTCTCGAATAGCACCACCCACTTGCTGATTAGCAGTCGGGCGTCCCAAAAGAATTCCCGGCAGATCGATCACCACCCGCGTTGGATTGGCAATCAGTTGTGCTCTGGGTTGAACCCCCTCATCTGTCGTGAATACTAATTGGTTCTGAGAGCTATCAAAGCGCCAAAATAGCAGTTGACGCGCTTGGGCAACAGATGAAAATAGAAAAATACTCAAAAAGCTGGAGAGTAGGAGTAGCCAGCGAAATCTCACAATCATTGCTCCTGTTCAAAGCTCGTTGCTGCGTTTAGAAAGCAGTTGGGTCATGAGGCAATACTCAACAATAGAAATTCCGTTTCTGACCTTTTGTTAGCAATCCCTAAAACCAACTGCTTTCTCGTTCCCACTAGGACAGAAAAAAAGCGTGCCACACCCCAAAATTTATGCCCTGAGGGTTTGTCGTCTTTTAGACACTCAAACTCAGGGGACGTAACCTAGGGAATTTAAGTTTCAGGAAAAATAGTATACACGGCTTTTCGCGAATCCAACATAGGGCTAAAATACCAGTCCACCTGAAGTGTGAAGTTAAAAAAATTTATCCTTCATCCTTCACATTGTCTTGACGTGACTCCTGAGAGTCCTCCTGCTGTTCTACAGCAATTGCACCCCGGCTGGCAGCATCTAAGCTCGGCACAGGTTCAGACATAGGAGCAGCCTCTGGCTCCTGAAAGACAAGCCGCAGAAAAGGAGGCGCGACAAAGGTCGTTATGATAACCATCATAATAATTGCGGCTTCAGTCGCTGGCGATAATGCCCCACTCGCCGAACCAACACCCGCAAAAACAAGTCCCACTTCTCCTCGGGGAATCATGCCGACGCCGATTGCCAAACGGTTGATACCCGGTTGACCAAAGACCGTAAAACCCGTAATGACCTTACCGACAATTGCCACTGAAATCAGGAAAATTGCCAGGATTAATCCTTCCCGATTGCTGGGAACGGCTGGGTTAAGAACGCTTAAATCAGTTTTGGCTCCCACGACAACGAAGAAAATGGGTGTGAGCACATCTGCAACCGGTATAATCTGCTCTTCCAATTCTCGACGTTTATCGGTTTCTGCCAGAACTAATCCAGCAGCAAAGGCTCCTAAAATTGCTTCTAGTTGAATTGCAGCGGCGACATAAGACAAAATCGCGGCAAAAATCAGGGCAGTTACCAAAACCTGACCGCGAGTCTTCATTTCATTCACCAATGCCACAAAGTAGGGTCCTAGGAAGCGACCGATTAAAATGGCTCCAACCAGAAAGACTCCGGCACTGATGATCAGGTAAATGACATTGGTGATTACAATTTCACCGGTTTTTGCGAGACTAGCAACCACTGCCAGAACAATGATTCCCAGGACGTCATCCAAAACCGCCGCACCGATAATAATCTGACCTTCTTTAGAACTCAGGCGACCGATTTCTGCTAAAACCTTGGCAGTAATCCCGATACTGGTGGCAGTGAGAGCCGCACCCGCAAAAATCGCCGGCACAGCGGGAACGTCAAATAGGTACACTAGACCAGCCGTACCAGCCGCAAAGGGAGCAACAACCCCCACAACGGCTACCACCGCCGCTTGAGGACCAACCCGGATAAGCTCTTGAAGGTCGGACTCTAGTCCAATTTCAAATAAGAGGATGACGACGCCCAGTTCTGCTAAAACTGAAATGACCTCGCTCTGGGCTAGAAATACTGAATTGGCTCCCTCTGGACTCAGACCGGCAGTACGCTCCAGAAAGCTGACGATCATGGAGTTAGTGATTTGTGCCCCGCCTTCTGGAAAAACCAACAGGTGTAGGGCTGAGACTCCTACGACTACACCACCCACCAGTTCGCCCAAAACAGGCGGTAAGTTAATTCGAGAACAAATTTCACCCCCCAATTTGCTAGCGAAGTAAATCACGACTAAACTCAGCAATACCCCAGCTAGAACCATAGACGTACTTTCAGCTTCGCTGGAGGTTGCCTCGCTAGCCGCTGCTAAGAGGGGTTGGTGAGTGAACCAAGATGGGAGTGATTGGGTGGGAGCCAGGAAACTCACCCAGGCAGTTGCATCAACCATTCGTTGAAAAAAGATCATTCTTTCTACTCTACAAGCTTCTTAACAAAATCAGCCTTTCTTTCGTTTCTAGGACAGGCATCTTGCCTGTTAATGGCAGGCGAGACTTTTTTCGCTTTAACCCGTTTGCCCTAATCGGCAATTTTAGACATATAACAGCTCATTCACCAGCCAATTGCAGCAGACGCTGCCAATACTCACTAGATACGGGAACGACGGATAGTCGAGGCAGGCCGAGCAGGTCAAAGCCAGTAAAGCTATCCTCTTGCTTGAGCTGTGCCAGGGTGACGGGTTTGGGAAGTGATCGCACGGCTCGAATTTCTACCACCACCTGCTTCAAGTCTGTTAGTGAGGGGTCGGGGTAGGCAGAGGTAAGGACTTCGGCAACACCCATGATTTGCCGTTCTTTGCCGGTGTGGTAAATCAATACTCCGTCACCAAGTCGCATGGTTCTCAGATATTTGAGAGCCAGGGGATTTTTGACACCATTCCAAACCGTGCGTTTATCTCGCTCTAAGTCTGCCCACGAATAGTCCTGGGGTTCAGTTTTGAGGAGCCAGTAAGCCATAAGTTGCTCAAAAAAATTTGCTCCGCCTTATCCTACTTTGATGGTGTAGTGCTTAGTTCAGCTTTGTTGCAAAAATAGTAACCGTTAAAACCTTCGATACCCTATCGTGTCAGAGTAATGAGGTAATGGCAGCCTTACTCTACAATAATCCTGCCATTTCTTTAGTTAGGATAATTTATCAATGACTCAAACACTTCTATCTCATTCCCGCTCTCGAGGAGGGCTGTGGTTACCGATTATGTTTTTGGTTGGGGTTTTGGTGGCTGTGGCGTTAGCTAACCCCGTACTGGCTCAAGAGCGACGCCTGCGTACCTTAACGGTTACGGGTCAGGGGGTTGAACGGATTCCCACAACGACGGCTCAGGTGCAATTGGGGGTCGAGGTTCAGGGAAAAACAGCGGCAGGTGTTCAGCAAGAAGTGGCACGTCGTTCAGCTGCTGTTGTTGAGTTGCTGCGATCGCAGAATGTGGAACAATTACAAACGAGGGGCATCCAGCTCAACCCAGTTTACAACTACGAAGACAATGTGCAACGCCTGGTTGGTTACTCTGGCAGCAACATTGTTAGTTTTCGAGTTCCCACCGAGCAGGCGGGTACTCTATTGGATGATGCGGTTGAGGCGGGTGCTAGCCGAATTGATGGCATTAGCTTTACAGCACCCGATAATGCGATCGCAGCAGCTCAAAAAGAAGCTCTACAGGAAGCTACCCAGGATGCTCAACAGCAAGCTGATGCTGTTTTGAGTGTTCTAAACCTGACCCGCCAAGATGTGGTTAGCATTCAAGTCAACGGCGCTACCCCACCCCCACCTACGCCTTTATTGTTGGACAGATCTGCTTCTAACGCAGAATTTGCTAAAACGCCGGTCATTGGTGGGGAGCAGGAGGTGCAGGCGTCGGTGACGCTGGAAATTAGTTACTAATGTGGCTTAGAACTCTGTGTTATCGTAACTATCAACAGCATTTGAATCGTTGTCCTGTTTAGAACCGAGTAACTCGAGGCGATCGACTTTAATGACTGGTGTTGAACGCTCTACCCCAGTGGTGCGATCGCTCCATCGATCAATTTTCAGGGAGCCTTGGACGCCGATTAATTTCCCTTTGCGCACGTAGTTGGCAGCTATTTCTGCAGTCTTACCCCATAATTCTAGATTGAACCAGTCAGGCTTATCATTGTTACGGCTACGGCGATCAACTGCCAGCGCCAGCTTACACAACACGCTGCCTGACTCGAAATATTTTACATCTGGGTCTGCGCCCACCCGACCGACTAGATTGACAACATTAAGGCTCATGACTTTAGTACATATGTACTGAATTAATAATGGATCTACTTTAGCTAATATATGGGAGTTAAAACAATCAAAGCGCCAAGTCTCCAAGACTATAAACTCAAGCACCCAGACCCTAAAGTCAACTTTCTCCGGATTGGGAATAGGGTAGGTCGAATGATAGTTTCAGCTTACTGTTCAAGACTTTTGACTATGAATTGCTCAAATTCACTAGACTCAGCCATAAAAACATAATAGAATCCACCTCGGTTACAGTTCAGTTACATTTTGGTTATACATAGTAACAATTCGACTTTGGGGGCGTAGAAACGAGTGGGTCTGTTCAGTCGCTTTTCCCTATCACGGGACATGGGTATCGATCTAGGTACTGCTAATACTCTAGTATATGTGTCCGGCAAAGGCATTGTCTTGCAAGAGCCTTCCGTCGTTGCCATGGATCAAGACGAAAAAGTTCCACTAGCCGTGGGCGAGGATGCCAAAAAAATGTTGGGCAGAACACCAGGAAATGTGGTTGCCCTTCGTCCTCTCCGCGATGGTGTGATTGCGGACTTCGATACTGCCGAGTTAATGCTCAAGCATTTTATCCGGCGAGTACACGAAGGACGAACGTTAGTTCAACCTCGGATTGTCATTGGCATTCCTAGTGGTGTTACTGGGGTCGAACGACGAGCGGTAATGGAAGCCGCATCTCAAGCAGGTGCCAGAGATGTTTATTTAATCGATGAGCCAGTAGCCGCCGCCATTGGTGCGGGGCTACCGGTGGCAGAGCCGACAGGCAACATGATCATTGACATTGGCGGCGGTACGACAGAAGTAGCAGTACTGAGTTTGCAAGGTACAGTTCTCAGCGAATCCGTGCGCGTCGCTGGTGATGAACTGAGTGAGTCGATCACTCATTACATGAAAAAAGTCCACAACCTCGTAATCGGGGAACGAACTGCTGAAGAAATCAAAATTCATATTGGTTCAGCTTACCCTACTCATGACGATAACGATGCCACGATGGAAGTTCGGGGATTGCACCTGCTTTCTGGTTTACCGCGAACGGTTGCGATCAAAGGACCTGAAATTCGCGAAAGTATGTCAGAACCTCTTTCGGTAATTGTCGATGCTGTTAAGCGGACTCTAGAGCGGACACCGCCGGAATTAGCAGCGGATATTATTGACAGGGGAATCATGTTAGCAGGCGGCGGTGCTTTATTGAAGGGGTTAGATACCCTCATCAGCCATGAAACTGGCATCGTGACTCACGTGGCAGCTGATCCTTTAAGCTGCGTAGTCTTGGGAACTGGTCGAGTTCTGGAGAATTTCAAGCAGTTAGAACGGGTGTTCAGTGGACGTTCTCGCCACCTCTAAGGGTCAGGTATACCTAATCAGCCTTGAGGAGTTTTGGGAGCAAACCCCATGAGTCGTCTACCCGCACTATTGGAACTCAAGCGTCTGCTAGAAGCTGGCAGTTTATAGACAAGTTATGTACATCATGCGCCGCTGGTGGGACAAACATGGAGTAGCCGTTGTGCTAGGGGGACTGACTCTGAGTGCTGCCTGGTTGCTTCGCCAAACTCAGGGAGCAGCCCTCTTCGAGGCTTACCAGTTATTGAGCCGTCCTTTTCAGGTAAACCCGACCCAAGAGGAACGTCTTACTAATGCTAAAGTGCTGGAATTGCAACAGCGATTGGTTGAACTAGAGAGCCAAAACCAGAAGTTGCAAGAGTTTTTAGATTATTCTAAAACTCAGAAGCAACAAGGAGTATTTGCTCCGATTGTGGGGCGCAGCGCCGACCATTGGTGGCAGCAAGTCACTCTGGGACGAGGACGCCGAGATGGTATTGAGGTTGACTCGGTAGTGATGGCACCTGGTGGTTTGGTGGGTCGGGTCGTGAGTGTGACATCGAATACTAGTCGAGTATTGCTCATTAGCGATGCCACCAGCCGGGTCGGTGCTGTAGTTAGCCGTAGCCGCAGTATGGGTTTTCTGCGCGGACAAGGGTCTAACCGCGCTGTTATTCAGTTTTTTAATAAGGTGCCGGATGTTCGACGGGGTGATGTGATATCGACCTCATCGGTTAGCAAACTCTTCCCATCTGCTTTGCCTTTGGGACGAGTAGAGTCTGTCAATCTTGATAAAAGTCCGGCTCCAGAGGCAGTTATTGAACTGACCGCACCCTTTAATGCTCTAGAGTGGGTCATGGTTTATCCCCAGTCAACGGCTGCCAATTAACAACCGTAACCTTTGCCCTTCAGTTTAAGTAAGGGACTTGCGCTTAAATTTAGAATTTCAGGTTTGTAGCGGACAGTGGAGGCGTAAGCTCTTGAAGAACCTTGCCAACCTTTCTCAGTTTTCACCTTGGGCTCGCCAACTTATTAATTGGATAGTAACCGTTACTTCGGTTATCCTTTGCTTGGTAATTTTGCCATCCCGGTTGCCGGGAATGGAATTATTGGGAATTTCTCCAAACTGGTTGTTAATTTGGGTTGTGGCTTGGAGTCTGAAACGCACAGCTCTTCAGGGAGCTTTAGCAGGCTTGGCGTTAGGGCTGATTCAAGATGGTATGACCTCTCATGATCCTACCCATGTCGTGAGCCTTGCTTTAGTCGGAGTCTTGACGGCTCGGCTACAGAAGCAACGATATATTCAGGAAGATTTTATTTCGGTCGCTTTAATTGTTTTTGGTATGGCAGTTGTTGGGGAGACTATAATTGCTATTCAGTATAGTTTGATGGGCGATCGAAATTTAACACAAATTTGGGCTGACCACCAGCGGATTGCGCTTTCATCAGCAATTCTCAGTAGTCTGTGGGCACCTGTTGTCTACTACCCTCTCAATCGCTGGTGGGAGCGGATCAATTTAATTGAGCAATCGTAAGATTATTAGTTATTTGTCATTAATTATTATGAGCCGTAACTAAATACCATCGCCTAAATCAAGAGTCTATGCTACTTTGTGCTAAATGAGCGCAGGATATGCGCTCGCATTACACTTCAGAGTGACCCATTAATTTTGCCATTAAATCCATAAATTTCCCGCCGACCGACAAACGGCACTAACTCAACATCCCGTTCATCCCCTGGCTCAAAGCGAACCGCTGTTCCAGCAGGGATATTCAACCGCATTCCCTGGGTTTGCTCTCGCGCAAATTCCAGTGCCTCGTTCACTTCATAAAAGTGAAAATGAGAACCGACTTGAATAGGGCGATCGCCTGTATTCGCTACCTGTAATCTCATTGTAGGACGCCCTGCATTCAGTTCAATTTCCCCATCCTTGGCAATCAGTTCTCCTGGAATCACACTCTACTCCTCAAAGCTCTTCACGATACTGTGTTTTGGGTAGGGCAACAGTCCCTACGCCCAAACCTTAAATTTTACTTGACCCCGAAAAATTCAGAAGTTAATAGGAGTTACAAGATTTATAACCATACAATAATTTCCTGCGCTAGGACAATCATTTAATCTTTATTTAATCTATCGAGGCGATCGCAAGTAATTTTTTCTCTTAAATTGCAATCGCAAAATTTCAAGGGATAATCGTAAATAATCTTTACTTAACGAATTAAACTTACTCTCAGTCCCCAGAGGGGTGAAAATTCAGCCATTCTGCGGAAGCGGTAATCCACAATTTTCGTTAGAACTAAGAGTGGAGCCGCATTCCCAACAAAAACAAGGTGTGATAAAGTATTGACACTTTCAAACAAAATGTAATACTTCAATCTCTAAGACAACATTTTCAAACAAATTGTAATATTCGGAAACAAAAAACCATGCTTTCAACTCCTTCAATTACTGCCACTACTGCCGATTGGCTATCCAGTGATAGAGTGCCAAGTAGCCAATGTCAGGGATATCCGAAAACCCAAACTCATAGGATATCGAACGAGACACACGACCATGTATTTGTGCCTAAAGCGGGAGGAATGCAAGCTTACCTGACGGGGCAAGGTCAAGGGATTAAAGAAGGTGATGCTCTGATCGTGCAAAATGGCGATAACTCTGATCGCTATCGAGTTAGTAAAATTAGCTACTATTCTAATCCCCCCAATATGTGGGTAGCTTTACTGAGGAAATCTGCATTCGGTGTTTGATGAAGGTAGGGAAAAGGTTTTTATAGATATAGTGTTTCCCCTTTCCCCTTCCTTTTCCCTTTAACGAATAGGATTGTGTACGGTTACTAGCTTGGTGCCATCAGGAAACGTCGCTTCTACCTGTACTTCTTGCACCATTTCCGGGATACCTTCCATCACATCATCCCGTGTCAGAATAGTTGTGCCATAACTCATTAACTCGGCTAAAGTACGCCCCTCTCTGGCACCTTCTAAAATAGCAGCAGAGATATAAGCCACAGCTTCTGGATAGTTGAGTTTGATGTGTCGTTCTTTGCGTCGTTCTGCTAACAGGGCAGCGGTGAAAATAAGCAATTTGTCCTTTTCCTGCGGTGATAGTTGCATATCGGATGTTGGTTGTTAGGTAATCGATAAATCCGATAATACGTTAATCGCTACATGAGCCAAACTCTGGGCTTTGTGGCAGTACATCCAAAATAGGCGAAGCGCAGTAACTGCCAAACCCCTACAAACCAGTTTCGTACCTCAGCCGTTGACGAACCCCGATAGCGACAGACTAATCCTTCCTCTTGGGTTTGGGTGACGTCTGCTTCCCCCTGCCGTTCTGTTGCCGTCCAAATCGTTCTGGCTTTCTCAACGATCGCAGAGGATACAGGTTGTCCAATCCAGATGAGGCTTGCGACAATCGGTTGTCCCGCCAAGCCATGGGGACTGTTGAGGATTTCTTCTCCTCCCGGCAACCACTGACGATCAATCCATAAGGGGTATCCTTGCTGCCAGACTTGAGTATGCGAGCGCCAATTCCCCTGCAAAAACCTTTCGTTCCGGGCAGTACGACCAAAGCGAGTTATTTCCCATCCCAACCAACTCGCCCCCGGTGCTAATTCTACCCGCAAATCCTGCTGGTAAACTGCACCATTAAATACAATTGTTTCTTGAGGCAACCATTCCAAGCAAGCCCCGGCATCAACTTGAATGTGAATCGTTTGTTTGGCAGGTTGTCCGTTGCTGCGATACAGCTTACTCGCCGCAGCCGTGGTAATTAAGGCGCGTGCATTGGTTTGGAGGTGGATCGTTTGAGAAAGGCGATCGCCTCCCACCATTCCCCCAGCCGTATGCAATACTACAGTGTGACAAACTCCCTGCCCTTCTGGGTAAAAAGGGCGCTGTACCTTCAATGGCGATCGCACGCTGTTGCGAACCAGTTGGGTAACGCCCTGATGGTGGCGATAGACTAGCTCTAAACTGCCGTGCCATCCCGTCTCATCGGGGGTTAGACGTGCAGGTTGGGGATTAAGCAATGGTTATCCGATAATAAAGGAGCAAGGGTGAGTTGCATTGTACTGGATATCGGCATTTTTCAGAAATGGTACGCGATCGCACTCTCACAGATGCTGAATTCAGGTAGTGAACTCAGCCTACTGGTGTGGCAAGATTAAATTTTTGCATTAGATAATTAGATTAAAATCCAATGAATTCGGTTTTTTGCTGATTTCTTATTGCATCATGTTAGCCTTGCCACGTCACTACCCAACATTTAGCGCTTCCGTGATGATGTCAGTGGTTGCCAAGCTGGAGTATAATCAGTCCCTGGATTGTCAGTGAGTCGGGTCTGGTTAGAGCCATCGGCATTCATCAGGTAGATTTCAAGGTTGTAGTCTTGATCGGTGCTATCGCGGGACGAGACGAAAGCAATCTGCTTTCCGTCGGCAGACCAAGTTGGGGCATCATCATCTCCTGGATAGTTGGTAAGTCGGGTGAGTTGTTTACCATTAGGAGCGATCGCATAAATTTCTCGGTTTCCATCCCGCTGGGACATAAAAGCGATCCTTTTCCCATCCGGCGACCAAGCTGGATCGCCATCTGATTCCATATTTTGAGTCAAATTCTTGAGCTTTGAACCATCGGCGTTCATCACGTAAACTTCAAAGTTGCCATCGCGAGTCGAGGTGAAAGCAATCTGCTTTCCATTCGGCGACCAATCTGGGTCACTATCGTCTCCGGGATGGTTGGTAAGTCGGGTTTGATTGGAACCATCGGCATTCATCACGTAGATTTCTGAGTTGTTATCCGATTCACTGTCATTGCGCCCAGAGACAAAAGCAATCTTGCGTCCGTCGGGGGACCAAGTTGGCTTAACATCGTAATCTGGATCGTTAGTAAGTCGAGTGACATTAGAGCCATCGGCATTCATCACATAGATATCTGTATTGCCCTCGCGGTTAGAAGAGAAAGCAATTTGACGACCATCGGGGGACCAAGCCGGCTCATAATCGGAGACTGAATTGTTAGTTAATCTCGTGAGATTGGAACCGTCAGGGTTCATTCGGTAAATTTCACCATTTCTGTCGTCGCGGAAAGAGACGAAGGCGATTTGGGAGGTAGTGAAAGTTTGAGCGCTTACTCTGTTGTCATTTCCCCAGGTCGTTGAGATGGGGGTTAGCATCAACAAACTGATAAAAATAGCGGGTTTAGACGCAAAAACCGGAATTTTTTTGATCATCACCTAATACTGTTTTGAGAAGTCTGCTTCTTTCTCTCCACTCCTGTCTTACTTCATTCCGGAATGAGTCGAGTTAAGAATTAAACAGCCCACCCTACTGCTATTCCTCCCTAGGAGAGTTTCCTACTCTCGATTTGACATCTACCAAATTGCAGAACCGTTCAAACCGTTTCCGGAATCCGCTCTAAAATACCAGAACCAAAGACTTTATCTAGTTCCAAGTAGTCTAGATGAACGTAGCCGATGTGACAGTGGCAGGTTTCATTAGTACAAAGTCGTTTAAAGAGTGTCGCTTCAAACTTAGGATCGTAAATATTGCCAATTGGCTCTTTAATAAAGTGACATCGGCGTACTGTACCATCCCCATCCACCGAAATCACAGACTCTCCAGCGCGACAGGTTTTGCCATAACTGGGATAGTAATGGGTGTTGAGGTGATATAACGGATCGATAGAGTCAAAAAATTGCCGATCCGCCTCGGATAACTGGGAGAGTGCCCGCTTCACAGCATTGATCCATAGATAAATGTGTGACGGTAATTGACGACGCAGAGATGCGATCGCATTCTTAAACTTAGGAAACCCCACAACTCCCGCACTAAACCGCACCCTCCGCCGATCTAACTCCCAACATTGGGCGAGAAACTGTTCTAGGGATACCCATTCGGGGTGAAATGTTGCCCACAACGCTAATCGTTCTTTGTTGCAGTCGTCCACCCAATCTAATTTACAGGAAAGATTAGTTTGAATCGCTGCTTTATTAACGTTGGGTAGGTGTGTCAGTTTGGCTAAGGCTTGCTGATACCAGGGATGAATTAACGCTTCTCCCCACGGGGTAAATAGGATGGAAAACTGGTGTTGGGTGTTTTGGGCAATCCAATCGGTAAACCGTTCTAAGGATTGGCGATCGCTAGCTAATTCTACGGCTGATTGCGATCGCTTGGCGAAGGGGCAGTATTCGCAACCGTAGTTACAGCTTATTAAGGAACCGCGATAGAGGATGGTTAGGTTCATTGGTTGGGTTTATTTTAAGTTGTAGGCTTGCATGAGTTGCCGAACCTTATCTGAGAATAACCAAGAACCAATGGTGTCAGAACGCTCAATACCCGCCTGAGTTAAAACCAGGGTATGATTATTTAAGCTGGCGAGATTTAATTGAATAAGTTCAGAGAGTTCGGGAAAGTCGATAAAGGCATCCGTACCGAAGCGATCGCAGTAATTCACCTGATTTAACCCTTCATCGGACAGTAAGGATAGTAAAATATAGCGGCGGCGACGATCTTCAGCATCTAACTGAAAGCCATAATTGGCAGAATCGAAGGCTTCATCGGGTGTATTGATAAACGCTTCTAAAATATGGCGGACTTCCTGATCACTGACGGCATAGTGACAGGAATAATGCAGCGAATCCGTATAAGACCTAGCACCGCACCCTAAACCTACCATACCATCCGCTTGGCAGCAGTAAACAGGACGGCTAGCTTCTGGTGCATGATTAGCACGGAACATCCGCATTGAAACTTGAGTATACCCTTCAGATAGAAGGAGCGATCGCCCTTCTCGGTAGCAGGCAATACGACTATCATCCCATTCGCGATCGCTTTTTCCTAAACCCGTCAAGGGGCGCACATACAAAGGATACAGGTAAATTTCTTCCGGTTGAAACCGCAACGCAGCGCGAATTGATTGCAGCCAACTGTCTACGGTTTGCCCTGGTAGCCCATACATTAGGTCAATATTAATAGTAGGAAATCCTGCCTCTCGCATTAAAGTAAGGGCAGTGTCTACTTGAGAGGCGCTTTGGCGGCGGTGGATGGCGAGAACTTCAGCATCGATGAAGCTTTGGACACCAATACTGGCACGATCAACGCCGCGATCGCGCAATAATGTTAGTTTGTTAATATCAACGGTTTCTGGGGACATTTCCACGGAAATTGGAATATCTTGTAATTTTGCCTCCATCGTTTCTTCTGCAATATCTAAAATTGCTTCTAATCCGTGTAAGGGGAGTTGAGTTGGCGTACCACCTCCGATAGCAAATCTGGCAAAGGTTGCGTCTCCCAATGCTGATTTCACACGATTCGCTTGTCTACGAACGGTGTTGATATATTGGGTGACAAAATCACTATCGGTTTTCACAGTAGTGAAGAGGTTACAGAACCCGCAGCGCATTTCACAGAAGGGAATATGGATATAGAGAAAGAGTGCTTTGCGGTTTTCTTCCGACCAGAGTTTTTCTAGGGAAATAGGCGGATTAATGGAACGGTAGGCGGTTTTGTGGGGGTAGGAGTAGACGTAAGCTTGATAGGAAGACTTTTGTAGCATCTCCTGAAGGGAGGGGCGATGAGTCATTTTGAATGATGAATGATGAAAGTTTGTAGGTGGGGTTGAATGAAGTTAAATCCCGCCTATAGTTTGACGGAATTCTGGGTAGTCATTGGAATTTGAGATAAACTCTTGAAAATGAATTCTGTATAAGGAACTGTCCAAACTACTGAATGGCTGAGGCGATGCCCCGTGTAACCCTCCTCCCCGTAAGTCGTACCGTGATCGGAACAGAAAATACAAAATGTCGGAACTCGCAAAACTTCCCAAAGTCTAGGCAATTGTCGATCCACATACTCTAAAGCAGCCCCATGGGATTCTAGTGTGTCTTCTGTAGCACCTGGTACATAAAAGCAGTTGGGTTGATGCAGTGCGGAGATATTGATAAATAAGAATAAGCGCTGTTCTTTAGGAGTTTTTGCTATAATTTTTCGAGCGAGAGTTATTTGATATTCTGTGGATTGGGGGTTAGTAACACCGAGTTCTGGACTCCAGTAACTCTCGGCAAACATTCCCGGTAAAACATTACTAAGAGGGTTGGATTTATTAAAGAATCCGACGCCACCGATACAGACAGTATGATAGCCTTTAGTGGCAAGTCCAGCAGCGATATTGGAGTCTTCTAAAATACAGGTGTTAGTTGTAGTGGTGCTGCTTCCCTGGAATTCTACTGCAAATAATCGAGAGTGCAATCCTGGAGTAATAGGGGTTGGTAGAAATCCGGCAAAAAAAGCGTGGTGTGCAGCATAAGTGAAGTTACCCGGAGAGTGGCGTTCTTCCCATCCTTCTGGGGGTAAAACTGCTTTGAGATTTGGTGTGTGTCCTTGGGCGAGTAAGTCTCTGGCAACGTCGTAGCGTAATGTATCTAGAGTGACGAATAAAATGTCATGACTGCCCACGATTTGGTTCATATCAATCATGGCTGCTTTGCCCCAGCATTAAATATACAGTTTTCTCTTTCTTCTGCCTTCTTGAGTATGGCTTTCACTTCACTGGTATAAGTATCAAGTCCGTTCCAAGTCGTACCCGGTAACAAATCTCCAAAGGCATTAATTTCTAAAATAGCGTGTCGCCGGAAATCAGGGTAGACTAACAGGTCAATACCGGAGTATAAGCTATTGGGAAATACAGCAGCCACAGTTTCGCAGGTTCGCTTCATAACTTCCCAGTCCTCTAGTTTAACCTGGGTGAGGAGTAGATCTAAACCCGCGCGATCGCTTCCTAAATGCAGGTTAGTCATGGGACTTTTACCCAACCGCACAACAACGTGCTGCGCTTCACCATCAATCACCACCACACGCAAATCAAAGGGCTGATTTTGCAGTCTGGCTTTGGGTAGCCATGCTTCGACTTGAACGCCTTCTTTACAGAGGATATTGATAATATCAGTAATTTCTTCTCGTCGGGTGTAATTCCGAATTCGGCGGGAATTGTAGAGAAGGTTTTCACCATTTTCCTGCACTCGTTCCACAGTAGTGATTGCCGATTCATATCGGGGGTTAGCTTGGTATGCCACAACACCGGATGCAGAGGAACCGTGGGACAGTTTGACGAAGACGCGGGAACAGTTTTGAGATTGCATGGCTTGGCGCAATTCGTCATAACTGCGGATAACACCTAATGAACGGGGTACGGGTATTTTGCCCTCACCCCCCCTACCCCCCTCTCCCAAAGAGGGCGAAGGGGGAGAAAATGCGGGTTTCTCTTCTTCCACTCGCAGATAAGGGGTTGCATACTTTTCAAACAATTTGTGACATAGGGGTTTATCGAACATTTGGGCAATTTCTACCGGATGGTTCATGGTAGAACACCTTAACTGATTCCCCCATTGGTGCAGTAGGTGACGCCATCCCAGATACAATTGCCGGGGGTAAAGAATTCGCCCTTTATCAAATTCCAACCTCATGGCATCGACAGCACTAATGCGTTGATGGTTGCCTGCATCCAGTACATCTGCACCCGCAGCAATCAGCGCTTTTTCTACCTCAAAATTCTTCTCAGGGGAATCAAAGCGGATGATAGTATTGGGTTTGTTAAATTGTTCTAGAGTATCCCTACCAGCAATCAAGTCCGAGTAAGAAACTACTGTGGCTGGTTCTAACCCACAACGTTCTAGGGCTTGCTGAAAGAAACCAACCCGCCGATTTTCTGAATTCCCTACAATAATAAAGTTTATGGGCATTTTCTGACACCCTGATTGTATTCTCTACTCAAATAGTGCAAAATAGCGCTCTATGCCCACAGGATAAGTCTCATATCTGCTCCTACTTGAATAGATTTCATACTCTTCATCTTGTGACTGTGCCATCACTTGACAATTCAGATGAGACAACCGCTCAATCATAGTTGGAGATAAAAGATTCATCGTAAGATTGAGGGTGTGAAGATGATTAATAGCCGGACAATTTAGCAAGGCTTCAGCACCAACGTCTGTTAAATTTCCTTTTGAAAGATTTAGAATTTTTAGCTTACGAATAAAAGGCGATCGCGCCACAGCTAAGGCTATATAATCCGAGTAGTCACTGCTGCACAAACCCAAGTATTTTAACTCAGGAAAAGCAACACCACCAATAATCGGCATTACATCATCAATAAAAGAATCTCCGCATCCATAAAAACTACGTTCACTACCCAGCCATAACTCCAAATACTCTAGTCTGGGTAGCTTCAGCGTACAAATCTGAGCAAGGGTATCCTTAGAGAGTCCTCCAGTCTCAATAATCAGTGTTTTTAAATAGTTGTGCTGTAGCGGACTGAATTCCATATCATCTTTACCACGAAGTTGCAGCACTTCTAAGTTGGGATAGGCGGCTAAGAGGTAGCTATAGTCTTCACTAAGTTCAATCCGGGATGCTTTGTAACCGCCTAACTCGTCTACCATGTCCACATCCCCAATAAATATGGCTTTGAGACGGGTTAGCTTGGCGCTGGCGTCAGAGAGAATTTCGGCAAAATCATCTTTATGACCTGACCGATAATAATGATATTCACAAACTAAGGCTTCAAAATTGCTGATTTGGGGATCTTCGAGGAGCTTATCAATGTTACCTGCACTTACGCCGTAGGCAGTTCCCATAGGATCGGCAATGCCAATTTCTGGGTCAAACTCTTCAAGTTTCCAGTTTTCTAAGGTGGTAAAAAATAGCCAGGGGTCGTAGTCGAATAAGGCTTGCTTGGCTTGAGGATTTGGCGAGTTTTTTAAGAGTAGACTGGCAGAATGCTGCACTTGTTCTGATTCATCCTTTAAAGCCCCAATGACTAAATCTAAGCCAGTATCACCATAATGGAGTGCCTCAGAAAGAGCAGCAATTCGCGCTTCTACAACCGCACTCGCCAATCGACTCTTTACTCCTTCGATACCTCCCAAAACAACACCCTCTACAGGAGGTGGAGATTGACCCCCAAGCACGGCATCATCTTTTCTGGGTTGATTAGGATTGTTGGTCATCACGTATTTACCTTTGCGCTAGTTGTTGCTATTCAGCAACCGAGCAATAGCGAGCGTATCCGTCATCATCTTCTTCGTCTTGGTTGTCGGCAATCACTTGGATATTCAGCCTCTTTAGCTGTGCGATCGCTTCTTCATCTAAAAAATTCTCCGAAACATTAAGCACGTCGAGTTGATTAATACCATCGCAGGATATTAACGCTTCAACTCCTTTCTCTCCCATCGTTCCCATCGACAAGTCTAGAATTTTAATTTGGGAAAGAATAGGCGAGTTCACCACAGCTTCAGCAATATCGTCTGTGTATACCGCATTCCGCAGTCCTAAGTAGATCAAATTTGGGAATAACTCGCCAGACAGAATCGGCATCAAATCGTCAACTGAAGAATCTCCCCCATACTTGTCCCTACCCAGCCACAATTCCAGATGCTCCAACGCTGGCAGCTCGAGAGCACAAATTTCAGTAATAGTTTCAGGGTAGAGTCCTCCACTTTCAACAATAAGCGCCTCTAAATGCTCATGAGACAAAGGACTAAAAGACAGACATTCATCTCCCAGACCTTGAGTGCCACGAACTTGCAGCACCTCCAGATTAGGATATGCTTCTAGAACAGGACTGATATTGCTCTGCTGAATCCAAGAAATCTCGCATTCCCCATAGTGAATATCCCCAATAAAGACCGCCTTGAGATTCGTTAGTTGGTCTTTAGCATTGATTAGAGCATTAACGAGAATACGAGAGTTAAAGTCACTCTCCGTAAATCCGCTCCATATTCCGAACACCAACGCTTCAACCTTGCTAACCTGCGGATCTTGTAGTAGCTGGGCAATCTGACCTGTAATATCATCCTCTGCGCCATGTTCGCATCTGAGGGCGTAGGCGGTGCCCACTGGATCGGTGATGCCGATTTGAGGATTGAACTCCTCAACGTTGCGGTTAGCAAATGTGGTGACGTGTTGAGAGGAATACCCTAAATACTTCCCGAATCGCTCAAATTTACCTTTGCGCTAGTTGTTGCTATTCAGAAACTGAGCAGTAGCGACTGTATCCGTAATCTTCTTCGTCTTCTTCTTCCTTCTGGTTGTCAGCAATTACTTGAATATTCAGCCTCTTTTGCCGTGCGATTGCTTCTTCCTCTAAAAAATTCTCTGAAACATCAAGCACGTCGAGTTGATTAATCGTATCGCAGGATATCAATGCTTCAACCCCTTTCTCCCCCATCGTTCCCATCGACAGGTCTAAGGTTTTAATCTGGGAAAGAATAGGCGAATTTACCACAGCTTCAGCAATATCATCGGTGTAGGTAGCATTCCGCAATCCCAAGTACGTTAATTTTGGGTAGAAATTCCTGTGAAGAATCGGCATCAAATCATCAACGGAAGAGTCTCCCCCATAGTTTTCATCACCCAGCCACAATTCCAGATGCTCCAACGCTGGCAACTCAAGCGCTACAATTTGAGCAATTTGTGTCCCACTAAGTCCCCCCGATTCCACAATCAGCGTTTTTAACCTATTGTGCTGTATCGGAGTGAATCCTAGACCCGTCGCACCACGAACCCGCAGCACCTCCAGATTGGGATATGCCTCTAAAAGAGGAGTAATATTGCACTGCTCAATCCAGGAAATCTCATATTCGTCCGAAAGAATATCGCCGATGAAAATAGCTTTAAGACCTTTAAGCTGTTCTTTGGCTGCAACGAGGGCATTAATCACTTTGCTGGAGTCATTACCGCCATCGAGCAAACTTTCCCACGCACCGATAACTAAGGCTTCTAGCTTACTCGCTTGGGAATCTTGCAGCAACTTTTGCAGCTTATCTGCAATTTTTTCATGACTGTCATAGTCACATCTGAGAGCGATCGCCCTACCAACTGAATCGGTAATGCCTTTGTCAGAGTCAAATTCCTCAACATTCCGATTGGCAAATGTGGTGACATGGTTATGTGGATACATAATGACCTTACCAATTTCAGATTATTGTTTTGGGAGATACCGTTTTCTGGTGGGGTGGGCATCCTGTCTGCCCTATTGACGCATTTTTAAGTTGAACCCATTTGATAGTACTTTTGTACTATCTGCAAGATATCCTCTGCCGTCGTTCGAGGAATTCTGCGCTACCTTACAGATGTTATGTTAATAGAAACACTTATCAATGCGAATTTACGGCAACCGTCAGCTCAAAACTTTACCCGGACTAACAACCCGCCCAACACCAGCACGGGTGAGGGAGGCGGTATTCAATATCTGGCAAGGTGCGATCGCGGGTTGTCGTTGGCTGGATTTGTGTGCGGGTTCGGGTTCGATGGGTGCCGAGGCACTTTGTCGAGGTGCATCCTTGGTAGTAGGGATTGACAAATGGGGCAAAGTCTGCTCAATTATTCAGGAAAACTGGGAGAAAGTTGCCCAGCCGGAACAAGAATTTAAAGTACTCCGGGGCGATGTGGTGGGGCGATTGAAAACCCTTGCAGGTCAACAGTTTGACCGTATTTACTTCGACCCTCCCTATGCCAGCAACTTATACCAACCGGTATTAGAAGCGATCGCTAAGTATCAGTTACTCGCCGATTCGGGAGAACTAGCCGTAGAATACAGCCCCAACCACTGGACACCTCAACCCATGTCCGGGCTAGATATCTGTCGCCAAAAAGTTTACGGTAACACAGCTTTGGCATTTTACAGGGGAGTGGGGAGTGGGCTTCGCCGTGAGCGTTAGCCGAACGGGAGTGGGGGAGATGGAGGAGATGGGGAAGATGAGGGAGATGAGGGAGATGGAAAACAAGTTAATTTATCCCCTGCACCCCTGCAC
>NZ_JADEWY010000042.1 GCF_015207375.1 Coleofasciculus sp. LEGE 07092
CCTCTGCTCCCCCGCTCCCCAGCTTCTCCTTCCCGGCACAGCCATACCTTACCCGTTGCTTGAACTTCTATCGGTAACAGTCCCAACCAGGTATTGAAAATGGCAATATCATGAATCGCTAAGTCCCATAGAGCATCTACATCTTGACGGACTGGACCTAAATTAGTGCGGGCAGCATAGCCGTAGCGCAACTCTCCCAATCGCCCTGATTGCATCACAGCTTTACCACCCTCAACGGCTGGATGAAACAAATAGGTATGATCAACCATAAGTTGCCGCTGCTGTTGTTGGGCAAAGTGGTAGAGTTGGATGCATTCAGCAACATCTAAGGTCAGGGGTTTTTCGGCTAGGACATGGTATCCCTGCTGTAGGGCATCCCGAATTAGGGAATAATGGGTGGCAGCCGGAGTCGCAACGACGACAGCATCTATATCAGTACGCTCGCGTACTGATCCCCAATCCGTTGCCAAAACAACATCGGTATCCAGACTAAACTGCTCTCGAATTGCTGTTAAGCGTTCTGGGTGCGGATCGATTACTGCCACCAATTGGGCATCGGGGTGTTCCCAGAAATTCCGCACCAGATGCTTACCCCAGCGACCCACTCCCAATACCACAATTCTTACGGGTTTCACATTTGATAAAATTTCATTCATTTCTAACTCAAAACCCTGTATAATTATATGACTAATATTTAATTCTGTAAAATAGAACTATTATCTCTGACTGCCATAAATGCTTCTTTTGCAGCAGCTTGTTCAGCCGCTTTTTTAGAACGCCCTTTGCCTTCACCCAATCGCTGATCGTTAAGCCAGACTTCTGCGGTGAAGCGTTGGCTGTCACCGTGTACAGAACTGGTTTCGGTGAGGCGATAGTCGGGGAGAATTTTGTAGTGACCTTGAGTCCACTCTTGAAGCGCATCTTTATAGTTTTGGCGGGCGGGATCTTGGCGAATTTCTGCTGCCAGTTGTAGTAAGTGAGAGTCCAGCCAAGGACGAATCAGTTCTTGGGTATGGGTACTCAGGTAGAGTGCTCCTAACATGGCTTCAAAGGCGTCTGCCAAGCGCGATCGCTCCCCGGCTTTGTCCGCACCAGCACTGTTAGACACCAGTAAATACCGCTCTAATCCGTAGCTTTTCGCTATCTGGGCAAGAATGCGATCGCTCACCAATACAGAACGAATTGCGGCAAATTCACCGACTGAGGCGTGGGGGTAGGTTTCAAATAATAATTCTGATGCCGCTATGCGTACCGCTGCATCACCGACGAATTCCAACTGCTCGTAATTGGCATCTGAGGAAATGCTGGGGTGGGTTAGCGCCACGTCTAGCAACGACCAATCGACGGGTATAGTGTCGGGCAATCCTAGCTTCTGTACTAATGTTTGGAGTTGTTTGCGTCGTCTGGGTTCAACTGTCATATGGAACACTGAAACTCTCATTTTTCAATTTCTACCCCCTATTCCCTATTCCCCATTCCCCTTCTTTAATGAAAATAGGAGAGAGTCAGACATAAGCCGGGTTCTGTTCTCCTGACGAATCGCCAAGAGGGTAGTTATCTATCTGGGACGCCTGTCACCAGACGCCTCTAGCGGCTCTATTAGACGGAACTGGTAAAAGACCAACCGTAGTTCCTTTGACCTTGCTCACAACCGGGGTTTACCGAGCCAGCACCTCTCGATGCTGCTGGTGCGCTCTTACCGCACCTTTGCACCCTTACCTGTTTGTAGAGACTTTCCATGGCGCGTCTCTACACCATCGGCGGTATGTTTCTGTGGCACTATCCTCACGGTCGCCCGCACTGGGCGTTACCCAGCAAGTTTGGTCTTTCGAGAGCCCGGACTTTCCTCAGATTCAGTCCCTAGGGTGAATCTGCAACCACCTGCGCCAACTCTCTCCTTCTTCCAGTCTAATCGCCGTTAGGGATAATTTTATCTTAGAGATTTAGTGTAGGAGGATGTCACGGTGAATTAGAAATAGCCGGACAAGGTGCCTCGACAACTTGACGCAAATCCTCATCAGGAACTTTTTCCTGTTCCAGCAAAGGCAACCAACTGGAGGTGGGTGTAATCCAAACCTCCATTGTCCCGTCGTCTAAGTACTGTCCCGTCCAAACCAAACCCACGAGTTCTCCCCGTTGATTGAATACCGGACCCCCCGATGAACCGGGACCGACCGAATTGGATTGGTCAGCCGGAAGAGTTGCAATAATGGACATGGCAGCGTACCGTTTATCTACAGGAACGCGAGGATCAGGGTCAACGCGCAGTTGAGGTTGGTCATCCTTGACGATGGCAGTGACGGTAACGGCTGGATAGCGACCACCAACGTGGCTTTGAACCGTTAGGGTTTCCCCTTTTTTTACCGGAACTTTCGACAGGCAAGGCGGTGAAATCTCTATTTTTGCTAAGTCTTGAGGATCGAGTTTGACAATGGCAAGTTCCATACTACGGTTTAGAAAGAGTAGTTCCTCAAACTGAGCTGTGGGCATCGGTGCTTGATTCGGTTCTGAGGGTCGAAATGCTTGCCATGGGGTGAGATTGTAGGGAATGCAGTTATCAGCATCAGTGGGGCTGATCCAGTAGGGAGAGTTCGGGGGTTTGAGAGTGTCGGTATTAGTCTGAGCCAGACAAATCCAGGAATATATCAGAGAATTCGAGCGATCGCCCATTTTATAAGTCAGGAGTTCGTCTGTGGGTTTTAGCTCAATATCTTCTAACAGCAGCAGGGCAGCATAAGTGGCGGCGTGCCAATTGGTGAGAACGATGCCGCGACCTAAATAAACTCCTGATGCTAGGGGGTAGTAGGGTTCGCTTTCTGCGTCTGAACCCAGCAGTAAAACTCCTACAGAGTCTGCCTCAACTACATCAGCTTCGACTTTAGAGGGAATCTGAGCGCGACCCGCCAATACTACCAAGATGCTGCTAGCAGCACCCATCGCTAGAACTAGTAACTTTCGCTTCACCGTTGCCTTTCCTTGAGTAAGGGGTAATAACCAATAATCAAAGCCCATTCCCTACAGCGTCCAGGGAAATTCAGTCGCGATATTGAATGCGGTAGATGCGATTGTTGGCTTCTTCTGTTACCAATAAACTGCCATCTGGTAGCACTAATAAACCAACAGGGCGTCCCCAGGTCGTTGGTCCCAATGGATTAATCAGAAAACCTGTGAGAAAGTCTTCATAATCGCCTTGAGGTCGTCCAGAAGCATCGAAGGGAACAAAGACAATTTTGTAACCTGTACCTCGGTCGCGATTCCAGGAACCGCGAAACGCCACAAAAGCACCGTTACGATACCTGTCAGGAAAAGTTTGCCCCTTATAAAATTGCAGTCCCAAAGCGGCGGAGTGAGATTGGAACAAAACATCAGGCGTCTGAGTTTTAGCAACGAGTTGGGGACGTTTACTTTGACCGTTGTTTGCCTGACGTGGGTCGATGAGATTGGGTGATAGATAAGCGTAGGGCCAGCCGTAAAATTCCCCTTGGCGAAGGCGTGTTAGGTAGTCGGGAACTAAGTCATCCCCAAGTTTATCCCGTTCGTTGACTGTGGTGTAGAGTTCCTCGGTGGTGGGGTGAAAGTCGAGTCCGATGGGGTTGCGCAAACCGTAGGCAAAGGTTTGTGGGTTGGAACCGTCGAGGTTCATCACTTGCACCGATGCCCGTGGTAGCGGTTCTTCGTCTACATTAGAACGGGAACCAATGGAAACGTAAAGTTTTTGACCGTCTGGGGAAACAACAACATTGCGCGTCCAGTGCTGTCGGTAGCCACCACCAGGGAGATCCGCAATTTTTTTACCCGTGCCAGTCAGTTGTTCTTGACCTTGGCGATAGGGAAATCGCAGAACTGCATCGGTATTGCCGAGGAAGAAGTAACTGTCAGTGAATGCCATGCCAAAGGGGATATCTAACCCATTTTCGGCATTGGCAAAGGTTTTTTTGACATCGGCAACCCCATCACCGTTGGTATCGCGGAGTAGGCGAATGCGATTTTGCCGGGTTTCGGTGACAAGAACATCACCTGTGGGAGTGAGTGCCAGCCAACGGGGACTGTCTAACCCATCGGCATAGACATTGACTTGAAACCCTTCAGGTACGTTCAGCGTCGGATTTTTCGGTATCGCTACGACGTTGGGAGATTTAGAAGCGCTATTGGTTGCAAAGGGTGGGGGTAAGTCGGCAAGGGTTATTTTGATAGGTTGGGGCGTTAGGGTTTTTGTGGTTACAAGGTTCTGTGTCGGTATGGCAGCAGACTGCTGGCTGGGACTATCGGCAGGTTCGGTAACGGGTTGAGAGGATTGGCTTTCTGGCGTGGACTGGGAGGTGGCTTGTTCAACGGAGGTGCTGGTGGAACCACAGGCAGTCGCTGTGGTTAGTATTAGCAACAGCAGGAAGTGCCAGGGTTTCATGACTGATCATGGAGTAAAGTTACAACGTATTTCCAGGGTAATCCTTTCTGAGATTGTTACGGGGGTGTTCTGTAGTAGCTGCCCAAGCTTTAATACCAGGTTTTGTCTCCAATAGTTTAAAGAAATGTTGCAGATTTAGAAGAATTAAGTTACGTTTTATTAAAGGGATAGATTTAGGAGACACCGCTCATGCAGGAACAAGAGAACAAGTTCGGATTTACATCCTTTGCTGAAACCTGGAACGGTCGTTTAGCAATGCTGGGCTTTGTCATTGGCTTGGCAACCGAATTACTAACCGGTCAAGGTATTCTCCAACAAATTGGTTTGATGTAATCAGTTACGGCAAAATAACTGGGACTCCACAAATCCTCTTTGTGGGGTTTTTTGTATCCAGCTTGCCTATAACAACGACTTGAAACAGCTTATTTTGTTACACAGACCCAATGAATCTTAAGGATCGATTCGTGTACCCTAGAGATTAAATCTCTTACCGTATCTCCCCAAGAAAAACAAAATGTCAGAGGAAACCCTAGACAAAGAGCGACGCTTCCACGATACTTGGGCGGCTGCGATTGATGTCGATGGTATACGAGTGGCAGACTACTTTGAAGCTTGCACTGCACCAGAAAATCGATTTATTCTCCAACAGATGGGAGATATTCGCGGCAAGTTACTTTTAGACTTAGGCTGTGGTGCCGGTGAAAATAGCGTCTATTTTGCCCAAAAAGGGGCACGTTGCGTGGCGGCTGACTATTCGCCAGGAATGGTAGAGGTAGCACTGAAGTTAGCACAAGGGAATGGTGTCGAGATAGAAGGACGTACTGCTAATGCGATGGCGCTCGATTTTGAGGAGAATACCTTTGATTTTGTCTACGCCTCCAATTTACTCCACCACATCCCAGACCCAAAAATGGCATTGCGGGAAATGCACCGAGTCCTCAAACCAGGGGGAAAAGCCTGTTTTTGGGACCCTTTGAAGCATAATCCTATTATTAATGTCTATCGGCGCATGGCAACAGAAGTCCGCACGGACGACGAGCAACCGTTGGATATTGCTATTGTGAATGACATTAAGGCTCTATTTTCACAAACGGCTTGGGATACCTTTTGGCTAGGAACCCTCTGGATTTTTCTACGCTTCTATTTAATAGAAAAAGTTAACCCTAATCAGGAACGATACTGGAAAAAAATAATTCTCGAACACCAACGGCTGCAGCCAAATTATCAGCGCTTAGAGAAAATTGACCGAGTTTTGAAACAAATTCCGTTAATGAAGCCGTTGGCTTGGAATATGGCGGTTGTTGCAACAAAGTGATTGGGGAGATGGGTAAGACTTCAAATGCTTTTCTCTTCTTCTTTATGAAGATTTTGCGATCGCTAAATTTTGATTGAATGAAGAAAAATCAGGAGCTAGCTTGTTTTGAAAATATTCTGTAAACTCTAGAGCCAAAGGATAGAAGAGAAGGTTAAAATCGAGCTGTTTCTATCAGCGGGAAGCTAGCGTGTATGCCTGAAAGCCTAGAGGAAAGCCTTATCAGTAATAAGTTTGGAACTATATCGATCAAACAGGTTACATTTTTAAGTAATAAAGGTTTATTTAATAAGGGAGCTAAAGAAGAGATTCCCTTAACGCAAATTGTTGCGGTTCGCTTTTATCAGCCAAAATCTTGGGCGACGATTATCACGGGGAGTCTGGGGCTAGTTTTATTTTTTGCTCTCAATATAGTTTTATCGGGCAGTTTCATTGCTAAACTCAGTGGATTGCTCGTTTTAGTCGCTGGTATAGGCATTGCTTATCTGGGTTTTTGCGGTATTCCCACAGTCGCCATCACTAAAACGGGAGGGAGAGTGACAGAGGCGAAGGGATGGCCCCAAGAAAGAAGTGAAGCCAAAGCCTTTGCCCTAATTCTCCGAGAAAAAATTGCTGTTTAAGATCACTGTGTAGGACTAGATTTAGGAACAAAGCCGTGATCGCTCCCCTAAAGTAGAGAGGGGATAAAACACTATTGACTAGACGGCACTTAAGACGCAATCACAACGTTTTGGGTAAATGGGTTGCTGGAAAACCCAGAGCCAAATAACTCACGAGATTCCTGCCTGACTCGACCTTCCATCACTTCTTTCTGCAATTTAATGAAAGCCTGAAAGTCTTCCCAATCGTACTTCATCGATAACAACTGGCGAAGTTGGTTTTCGGCTTCTGTTGTCAGACACCCTGTCATTAGCGCTTGTTGTGCAATTTCCTGGATTCCCATCATCTTCACTATGTCCTCATCCGTTTACTAACAGCAATACCGACTTCCTGCTTTTTAAGCACATAATAACTCAAAGACGCAACTCCTTAACTTTTGTTTCAGCTTGCTGGATTTGCGGGCAGAGCATCAGTATACTAGTTACATATGTTTACAAAATTTGGCTAGTCAATTTTTTGCCGCTATTGTTTTTTCCAAATGAAGGTTAACCCGGAATAACGACGGATGTATCTGCCTTGAGATAGAGCTAAATGGTTCAGGGAATGTACCCGGTTGACTCGGTAAAAAGGTAGCAGTTAGCGGCTTTGCTTGGTATAGTAAGTTTCCAATACCCAAGCCAGAAAATTATCCGTTCTGCGTCTGCCCATGAAATCTTATCTTGCTGCTGCTATTCAAATGACCAGCTTGCCCGACCTTCAAAAAAACCTGGTTGCGGCTGAAGAACTTATCGAACTAGCAGTGCGTCGCGGTGCCGAACTCGTTACCTTACCTGAAAACTTCTCATTCCTCGGTAAAGAGGAAGAAAAAATTTCTCAGGCAGATGCAATTGCTCTGGAGAGCGAAAAATTCCTCAAAACGATGGCACAGCGCTTTCAAGTGACCCTTTTAGGGGGAGGCTTTCCTGTACCTGTCAGTAGTAACAAAGTCTATAACACAGCTCTGCTCATCGATCCCAGCGGTACTGAACTCGCTCGTTACCAGAAAGCTCATCTCTTTGATGTCAATCTACCTGATGGCAACACCTATCAAGAATCTAGCACGGTGATGTCTGGCACCTTGTTCCCGCCGGTCTACCCATCGGAAAAACTGGGGAGTTTGGGGCTTTCCGTCTGCTACGACGTTCGCTTCCCAGAACTTTACCGCCACTTAGCTTACAAGGGAGCTGATATTTTGTTGATCCCCGCTGCCTTCACTGCCTATACGGGCAAAGATCACTGGCAAGTCCTTTTGCAAGCTAGAGCTATTGAGAATACTTGCTATGTAATTGCCCCCGCACAAACGGGGCATCACTATGCAATGCGCCAAAGCCATGGTCATGCAATGATTGTTGATCCGTGGGGTTCCATCTTAGCTGATGCTGGAGATAAGCCTGGAATAGCGATCGCTGAAATCAATCCCGTTCGTCTTGAGCAAGTCCGTCGCCAAATGCCCTCTTTAGAACATCGGGTGTTTGTTTGAACCAGGAAAAGCTTCTGGACATTGGCATTTTGTGAGCGATGACTGAAGGTGATCAGCAAGAGTGTACTTTGAACCCACTCGAATACTCAAAGCATCACGACACAAATTAGCAGCGTACTATATCGATCGAAGGCTCAATCGGCATGACTCCTTCTTGAGTATGACGTTCTGAAGCATAACCCCAACGGATTGGAATGTGATCGTTTCCTTTACTGTGCAAAAAATTTACTAAGTTTTGTAACAATGAAGGGGTAATGGTTTCGTGTTCCAATTCTTCAGTTAACTGGACAGGTAGGGGTTCGATTTCTTGGGTTGGCAGAATACCCGTCAGTAAAGGAACCTCTTCAACTAAATTCAATGTGATCAGCCTGAATGCAATTTGCTGTACCTCTTCAACGGTGAGTTTCAGTTCCTTGGAAATTGCAGACAGAGAAAGTGTACCTTGAGCGTTGTCCCACACCTTCTTTTCTAGATAATTCAGTTGATAGGGAGGGGAACTAGCCGCGATACCAACCAAACCCCCATTCGGATCAGGTAACTTATCAGCTAGGGTGTCCCATTTTTTGAGCATTCGCAACCCAATCAAAATTGCTTCCGTCGCCGATACGGTCAAACCCGTCATTTCTCGCGTTGGTATGGGCGCGTTTTGGATAAACTTGAACTGACCGTCTTTGAGTTCAAATAAGGTACTGACTCGCTCCAATACCTGCATCTGAAACAGTTGTTTGAGTTGTTCGGCGGATAAAATAGCCTTGCGTCTCAACGATAAACCTAGGGGTTTATCCGTGGGACATAACTGAACGAGTTTAGCAACGACGCGCTTGCTAACCCCCATCTGCTGAGACATCAGCGTTGCTAACCCCTGATGGTCTAACTGATTTGCGGCTGCCACGATGCGTCCCTGATGGACCCAGATGTAATGAATATCGCTCGGTGTTGTGGGATCATCTGGCAAAGAACCAAGCGTTAGCAAGCCGGTTTTCCGCCCTTTTTCAATAAATTGCAGAATTTCTGGTACAGAAAAGTCTGTTAGGCAACTGGTAATTGACATGGCTCTTTAATTGAAAACTGAAAACTAACCGAGAAACTGACGGGAGAATCCCATTTAGATGCAAATCTGTAGTGCGGAGACGTTCCCCGCTTGCCATAGTTCCGGGAGCAAGATGCTCTCACCACCAGTGGCAGCGTTGGGATACACCCGTAAACTAAATGACTTACTAAAGGCATAGTAAGCTTTTTTTTAGAGTTTGCAAGCCTTGAGTTACAGGGCTTTTCAATTCTTCATCAGAGTTTGAAACGTACTCGTTATTTTGTTATCATTTATACAAAATGATGTTAAGTTTTCAATAACATAAGGGCTATATATAGAGAATGAACCTCCCTAAACTAGCCTCAAATGGATTGAAGTAGACTGAGCAAAGACTCACAATTATGTAAATAATATTGAAGCTATGTTAACCCAATTCAAATTTATAGGAATTTTAATCGAAAAAACGATAATAAAGCTAATTCTTATTTATTTTATAAATGAGTATTGATTAACATAAAAAAGAAGAGGAGGGTAGAGCAATTTACAACTAAAAACCCATGAGTAAAAGACGTGTCTTCACCGTCATGGCTTGGATGGTTGCGATAGTTCTAATAGTAGTCGGCTGTAGTCAAGTCACAACCAATCAGCCCTCTGCAACATCACCCCCCCAAGCACAACCTCAAGAACTGACAGTATCAGCGGCTGCCAGTCTGCAAGATGCCATGAAAGCCGCAGGAGAAGCTTACACAAAAGAAAACCCAAACACCACCCTTAATTACAACTTTGGTAGTTCCGGTACGTTGCAGCAACAAATTGAACAGGGAGCGCCTGTTGATATCTTCATTTCGGCAGCAGAAAAACAGATGAATGCTTTAGAAGAAAAAGATCTGCTGCTAGATAGTACTCGCAAAAACCTCTTAAAAAACCAAGTGGTCTTGATTGTACCTAACAATGGGAATGCACCTGATATTTCTGACTTTAAGGACTTAGCGGGTAGCCAAATACAACGATTCTCTATCGGAGAACCTGAAAGCGTTCCCGCCGGACAATATAGCAAGGAAGTATTGACATCGCTTAAGATTTACAACCAACTTCAAACCAAAACTGTCTTCGCTAAAGATGTACGTCAAGTCCTCTCTTATGTAGAGACGGGTAACGTTGATGCAGCCATTGTCTACGCCACTGATGCCAAAGTCTCTGATAAAGTAAAGGTAGTCACGACTGCACTAGCAGACACTCATAAACCGATTATCTATCCCATAGCAGTCATTAAAGATAGTAAAAATCCAGAAACGGCTAAGGAATTTGTGGAGTTTCTATCAAGCAACGAAACTCAAGCAGTTTTTGAAGAGTACGGCTTTAGTATGGCTCAGTAAACTCACTTCCCTTTTGTTATTTTTTAATTTTGCACTGGAGCGAAGCGATCGCAACCCGTCAAGCGTAGCTAACATGGAAATGGATTTATCTCCCCTATGGATCTCCCTCAAAACAGCTTTAGTCGCCACAATCTTCGCCTTTTTCACAGGAATGATGGCAGCTTGGTGGATGCATAGCTATCAAGGCAAAGGTAGAGGGTTTATTGACGGCATTTTTACCCTTCCTCTCGTACTTCCGCCAACGGTGACAGGTTTTCTATTGCTGCTGCTTTTGGGTAGAAATAGTCCTGTGGGACAAGTGTTGAGGCAGTTTGGCATCAACTTTGTTTTCACTTGGTCAGCCGCCGTAATTGCATCGAGTGTGGTTGCCTTTCCTTTAATGTATAAAACGACGCTGGGAGCCTTTGAACAAGTTGAAACTAATTTGCTTAATAGCGCTCGCACCTTGGGGGTTCCTGAGTGGAAAATTTTTGGGTTAGTCCTCCTACCTCTAGCAGGCTCGGGAGTTGTAGCTGGGACGATTCTATCGTTTGCCAGAGCATTAGGTGAATTTGGTGCCACATTAATGGTAGCTGGCAGCATTCCTGGCAAAACACAAACCATACCGATCGCTATTTTTTTTGAGGCAGAAGCCGGAAGAATAGGTCAAGCTTTAAACTGGGTGCTGATTATGGTAGCGATTTCCCTAGCTGTGATTACTGCTATTAACTATTGGTCTAGCACCCAAAGTCTGAAAAATACAGTTCCCCCAAAAGCCAGCACGTTTACTAAAAAACTGTTAAATTTCTTGATTCTGGGTCAGTTTCAGGATGTGGAATTCTCGGACGGGAATGCATCAGGCAAAACCAGGTCGGTAGGGGCGGACTCACCCCTCTCTGAGTGGAACAATAAAATTGGTAAATCTGCCCTTACAAAAGGTGACACCCATGAAACCAAACGGAATCGAAAGCAAAATGTAGAACTTTTAGTTAATCTGCAAAAAAACTTTCCTAGCTTTAAACTCGAAACCACCTTTAGTGCAGATGGAAACCCTTTGGGACTCTTAGGCGCTTCCGGTTCTGGCAAAAGTATGACTCTACGTTGCATTGCTGGTTTGGAAACTCCGACTGAGGGACGCATCATTTTAAACGGACGAGTTTTATTTGATTCGCAACGGGGTATTAATGTTCCTAGTCGCAAACGCCGAATTGGTTTGGTTTTTCAAAATTACGCCCTTTTTCCCCACCTAACTATCGCTCAAAATATTGCTTTTGGTCTGCAAAATTTACCCAAAGTAAAACGTATACAGCGAGTTTCAAAATACCTCAATCTGATGCAGTTGAAAGGAATGGAAGACCGCTACCCTCACCAAATTTCAGGCGGACAGCAACAACGGGTAGCATTAGCCAGAGCTTTAGCAATTGAGCCAGAAGCCTTACTCTTAGATGAACCCCTTTCAGCATTAGATACTTATTTACGAAGTCAGATCGAACAACTGCTGATTGAGGTTCTTTCGAGGTATAAAGGAGTCACACTTTTTATCACCCACAAACTAGAGGAAGCCTATCGAATTTGTCATAATCTTTTGATTCTTTCGGACGGAAAAATTATCGCCGATGGATCGAAAGAAGAAATCTTTGAGCGTCCTCCCACCTTCAAAGCCGCACAGGTTACAGAATGCAAAAACTTTTCCCATGTCCAGACTGTTGATTCCCAACACATCGAGGCGCTGGACTGGGGGTGTATCCTCCACATTGTCGAACCTATCCCAGACTTATTAACTTATGTGGGAATTCGCGCCCATCACCTCACGTTTTCAAATAATCCGAATCAAAAGAACACCTTTCCTTGCTGGTTAGTAAAGACGAGTGAAACCCAGCACCGAGTAACTTTGTATATCAGGCTGAACAGTCCTCCAGACGGTTCTCGTAAATACCATCTGCAAGCTGAAGTGTATAAAGAAAAGTGGGCTAACCTAAAAGACCGACCTTTTCCGTGGTATATCCGTTTAGATCCGCTACGGCTGATTTTAATGGAGTAGAAACGCTATATTATAAATCGGAATCAATCAAAGCTTTAATAACTCCGACTTTAGCTTGAGAAACCTTAGATCCAGAGATAGGGTTAGTCGAGGCGATAAAATACTCTCCCGTAGGCAGATAGTGTAGAGCCAGTTCTGGGTGAGTGATAATCTCCCAATCCTTATAGATTTCACTCTTCTCTTCCTCATGCTGAGGACGATGGCTTTCGTAACACCAGCCAGCGGCAAGTAACTTTTCTAGTAGAGATGACATAGGGGAAATCTTCTAGTTCTTACAAAAAAAATCAGCGACTTGTTAAATAAGTCTGCCACGGGTAGATTCTCCCTGAACAGTAACTCAACCCTAGAAACTGCTCCTCTACCCTAACATCAATACAGCAAGGAAGGCTACTATTTTAAAGCTGTATATTGAAGGGATTGATGGGCTGCAATTGGGCGATCAGATGAATTATGAATGGTGCATTAGTGACGATGACGATATAAACGCCCCAGTTTAAGGACGGATAGGTTGTCTAAGATGGGTTGAAGAAATTTTAACAGTAAAACCCTTTATCTCGAGCGATAAACTGTAGATTAATTTTATATTTGGTAATTCTGTGATCCGAATCTATACCCAGCTCAAACAGGGACATCAATGGTTGCAACAGTATCAGGGGCGTCCGCCCGTGTTCGCCTGCATTTTAGGATTTACGGCTGCGGGTTTGATTCCCGGTATTTCTGCTGCTGGTGCCACACCCGCCGATCGCAAGTATACTGCGATCGCAGATGCCGAATTTTTAATCAACGGACCGACTCCCCATCCTCGGTATCCCCTGCCGCCTTTAGACATTGGGGCATCTCCTGTACTCATTTCTCGCGCTGTCATCGAAGCGTGCAACCTGCCTGTATATCTTTTCAACGCCGGTTTACCTCAACCCCCAGCCGTACCTGCTATTGACTTGGGTGGTGTTCCTGCTAATTGCCTGACTTCTGGAAATGCCCTGCCCCTCGACACCGTAAAACACCTGTTTGAACAAGGGGTAAAGTGGGGGCAAAAACTTGCAGCTATTGCGGCTGATGGCTATTTAATTATTGGAGAATGTGTGGTGGGAGGAACCACAACGGCTTTGAGTATCCTAACAGGGTTAGGCATTGCCGCTGCGGGTAAGGTCAATAGCAGTCACCCAACCTGCAATCATGCCCAAAAGTGGGAAATTGTGCAGGTTGGGTTGCAACGTGCCCGACTGGAGCATGGTTATGCTATTGATCCCTTCCAATTAGTGGCAGCGGTAGGAGATCCCATGCAAATCGCTGCCGCCGGACTGGTGATGGGGGCAAGTCGTAGCAGTGGGGTTCTGTTAGCTGGTGGTACGCAAATGCTGGCAGTTTACGCTTTAGCAGAAGCGTTAGCACAGCCTAGAGTGTTGGGCGATAGGTTTAAGTTAAAAGGCATTGAGCCTGATTCGTTCCTATGGCAACCCACCCGAGTCGTTGTAGGAACAACCCGATGGGTGGCAGAAGACTCCACCGGTGACACGATTGGATTAGCACAAGCTATTGGCGGCGTGCCTCTTTTAGCAACCGAGTTGAGTTTTGCGACATCCCAATACCCTCAACTGCGAGCTTACGAGCAAGGCTATGTTAAGGAAGGGGTTGGTGCTGGGGGATGTGCGATCGCTTGCCATCTCTCCAAAGGCTGGAACTCTATGGAATTACTTCAAAGGATTGAAGCTTTGGTCGAGCGATACAACCGATGTTAGTGAGATAAGTTAGGAGTGGATTCTGCGAACGAGTAACTGTTCTTCTAGAGCCGCAATGCGATTGTAGGCGGCTGTCAGTTGAGCGGTTAGGCGTTGCACTTGAACGTCAGCAGACAGAACATTATCACTGTTTTGATGGGAATTTATGCTCTCACTGTTGCTGTCAATTAAAATATCTTTATGTTCCATCACAGAGTCGAGAAGACTGGGGCTGTGGTAGGTATACGGTCTCTCATTTACCCCTAACGAGGATGGGTTAGAGCCTGATGGTGGTATTTGGCGAATTGCCAACACACATTCTGACACTTGGTGACTGAGCTGATCGATGATTTGATATAGCGAATCAACTTTATGACTTAGACCGACGATTTGCTGTTGAGCTGTATCCATGCGACTGCCAATTTCCATAACTTGGTTCTCTCTCATGCTAGTTAATGTAAGCCAAAAAGCCTCTTGAGTGCTGATTCATTTAATTATTTGAGACAATTGGGCAATTCAAGCATTTGCTCATTTTTTTCTAGGGTCAATTGTGAAAATTTCAGCGATCGCTCATTCAAAATTTAAGGTTAATTTAGTCGTGTATTCACTAGCTTTCGAGCCTTTTCAGACTTTTTTACCAATGCAGGCTGCCGTTATCAATCTCACTTTTAGCGACAGAGGAATATGGACAGAATGTATCGTTTTTTGCAGCAAAATAAGTTTTAGTAACCTCCAGCTCTGTCAAAGGCTAGGATAGGTCTGGTCAGAAATCAAGCAGACTATCAGTAAACGACACCGCCCATGTTACACATAGACGAGGTATCCAGCAGATTAGAGAGATGAAACGACGCTCCTTTCTCGTGGGTGCTAGTGCCCTGACTCTAGGGCAGTTGGCATCTGGATGTAATAGCAGGCAGCAGCAGTCTTTGAACGTGCGACTGCTGAAAGATTCAATCCCAGCTCAACTACTGGGTGAATTTCGCAAGGCGCTCACACAACCCATCGCGCTCAACTTCGAGCCAGAAACACAGTTAGTGGATGTGTACAAGCGCCTGGAAATCTGGAAGCGGCAAGCAAAGACAAAGGATACTAAACCGCGTTTGTCAATTCCGTTCATTACTCCCAAAACTCCAGCGATCGCAAACTTGGTAACATTAGGGGATTATTGGTTAGACGCCGCCATCGAGCAGGAACTGATTCAACCCCTAGAGCTTTCAAAATTACCCCAATGGCAGCAGCTACCCCCTCGTTGGCAGTTACTGGTGCAACGCAACCGCAAAGGTAAACTTGACAAATCTGGACTAATCTGGGGCGCACCTTACCGCTGGGGCAGTACTGTTATTGCCTATCGCCGCGATAAGTTCAAGGCGCTGGGTTGGACACCGACACAGTGGAGTGATTTGTGGCGTCCCGAGTTACGCGATCGCATTTCTTTACTGGATCATCCGCGAGAAGTAATCGGTCTGACGTTGAAAAAACTGGGCTTTTCTTACAACACCCCTAATTTAAGTGAGGTGCCAAACCTTGAAGCGGAACTGTTAGCACTGCACCAACAAGCTAAGTTTTACAGTTCTAAGCACTATTTAGAGCCTCTGATTTTGGGAGATACCTGGCTAGCCGTGGGTTGGTCTACTGATATCCTGGCACTGCGAGGACGCGATCGGCAAGTTGAAGCAGTACTTCCCCAACCGGGAACGGCTCTTTGGGCAGATGTATGGGTACAACCCACCGCTAGAACCCAGCAAGCTAGTACTGGAGAAACCGCAGATTCCCTCTCTCCAACCCAGCAGTGGGTTAATTTTTGCTGGCAACAGCAATCCGCCATTGAAATTTCTCTGTTGAGCGATGCCGCTTCGCCTCTACTCTTCACCCTTAATCCCCAAGAAATACCCCCAGAAATCCGCAAAAATCCCTTACTTCTGCCTGATTTGTCTGTTCTCAATGACAGTGAATTTCTCTATCCTCTGCCGAAGGAAGCCGTTGAACAGTATGAGGAATTGTGGCAAGCCATTCGCCCTATTAAAGTGACTTAGGAAAGGATAAACATAAAAACTAACTGCACCATACCTGTACTCAGCTTGGTGTAGGGTTTTATTAGCCTTGCACCCTGTTGAATCTGAACGTTATCCTGGGTCATACTACCTTGTCCCTGAACTTTCACGATCAGGTGAACCAGGACCTGGAGGTAATCCAAGTTTTCCTTGTCCTGCATACTCTCTAGAGAAGGCAGAATGGTTGCTGTTGTTTCTTATGGTTTGCCCGTTACAGGCTAAGACAGCAGGTGTATTGAGGATAAGGATTCCAAGAATGAGCAATAATCTAGACATCGGTTTTTCTCCTAGTGTAGGAACCTACTAGCACTATACACAAACTTACACCTAATTCCTTACCTCTCCAGGGCTATTTATAATAAACTTACAATATTAACACATAAATCAAGTATTGGGACAAGGAATTATAAAGACACTCGTTTAGACAACCCAGTTCAAGGCTGACTGGGGCAGAGATTTGTTTCTTGAGAATGAATTTTGAGGTATTCACTCAGCCAGTCACAACCCCGACTTAGCAGTTCATCCAACTCTTCAATTTCCCATAACTGCACTATCCCATCTGCCCCGACAGTGGCTAAATGCTGACCATCTGGGCTAAAACTGGTGTTGTAGGCTGCATCCCGTTCACGGTCAAATTGAGCGATTTGTTGCCCTGACAAATTCCACAATCGAACTGTACCATCTGCTCCAGCCGTAGCAAGGCGTTGCCCATCGGGGCTGAAATTAACGTTAAAGACTTTGCCTTGATGCCCCTCAAGTTGACGAATTTCCTTTCCTGACAGGTTCCAAAGTCGGGCTATACCATCTTCTCCAGCAGTAGCAAGGCGTTGCCCATCGGGGCTGAAGGTTACGCTGTAGACCTTGCCGTGATGGGCGTCAAATTGAGTGAGAGACTGTCCTGACAGGTTCCATAGTCGGGCTGTACCATCTTCTCCAGCAGTAGCCAGACGCTGACCATCTGGACTGAAATTGACATTGTAAACTTTACCTTGATGACCTTTATATTCAGCAATTTCCTGCCCTGACAGGTTCCAGAGGCGGACTGTACCATCTGCTCCAGCAGTAGCCAGACGTTGACCATCTGGGCTGAAAGTGACGCTGTAGACTATGCCTTGATGGGCGTCAAATTGAGTGATGAACTGCCCGGAGCGAGTCCAAAGTTTGACTGTACCGTCATCGGCTGCTGTAGCGAGGTACTGCCCATCTGGGCTAAAACTGATACTCTCAATGTTTTTCTGCTCTGTCTTCCATTCTCTTAGCTGCTGCCCAGAGCGATTCCAAAGACGGACAGTATTGTCTTGAAAGCTAGCTGTGACTAAATGCTGACCATCTGGGCTGAAACTCACCACACTCCAATCGCTAGATTTGTGAGCATTCCATTCAACGGGTTGCTCTTTTGAGAGCTGCCAGAGGCGAGTTGTGCCATCCTCCCCGGCTGTAGCCAGGTATTGCCCATCCGGACTAAAACTCGCACTATAAACCCAGCCTTGATGTCCTTTAAATTGAATGGGCTGCTCTAACAACCTCCAGAATTTGACCGTGCGCTCTGTACCTTCTGGAATAGGGCTATAGGACAAATTCCAGAGTTGGACTGTACCATCTATTCCGGCTGTCACCAGACTCTGCCCATCCGGGCTAAAACTGACACTTGTAAGTATCGGTTGCTTGGTGTTAAATCCACCGACCTGCTGCCCTGATAGGTTCCAGAGTAAAACAATACCATCCGCTCCTACTGTTGCCAAGCGCTGCCCATCGGGACTAAAACTGACACTAAAAACTGCACCCTGATGACCTTGCATTTGAGCAATCTGCTGCCCAGATAGGTTCCAGAGTCGAACGATGCCATCTTCGCCGGTAGTTGCTAGTCGTTGCCCATCTGGACTAAAACTTACATCCCAGAGTAGATCCTGACTTTCTTTTCCATCCCATTGGCGCAGTTGCTGCCCGGATAGGTTCCAGAGTCGAACTGTACCGTCCTTTCCCACCGTTGCTAGGAGTTGTCCATCTGACTTAAAATCCACATTGGTTACTGCGGCTTGATGATTGAGTTGAGCCAGTTGCCGCCCTGATAAGTCCCACAGTCGCGCTGTACTATCCTCTCCTGCCGTAACTAAATATTGCCCTGTTGGACTAAACTTAACGCTAAAAATTTCTCCCTGATTTCCCTGCCATTCTTTCAATAACTGTCCTGAAAGGCTCCAGATCCGCACCCTGCCATCCTTCCCGACAGTAACCAAACGCTCTGTATCTGGGCTAAAACTCACATCATTCACTGTATCGCCTTTAACGCTAAGTCGGTTCTTTTCATGAATATTGTCCAGAATTGTTTGTAGTGCTAATACGGGACTGGTTATTAAAGACTGGGTGAACTGGGTGAACAGGGGATTTTTGCCAATAAATTGATTTAAGGTTTGTCCACTCTCCATTGCCGAAAGTAGTGCTTCTATTTCTTTAGACTCAAACTGTTGTAAAGTTTTGACCCCTGCCAACTCTATCTGTGTGCCTTTTCTAGCTGTTTTGAGTGTTGTACCTACCCAGGTTAATGACCCAGCTACGAGAGTAACTGCTAGCAAAGAACACAGAGTTAGTACCAGACGACCTCTCCGAATCGTTTTCTGAATTTTCTGTTGACTTCTCTTTTGAGCCTGTGCAATCTCTACTTGTGCCTGATTGAGCTGGGCTTCAGTCCGCTGCCGTTGTGCCTTTTCCTGTTTCAGTTCGGCGATGACTTCTGCTAATCTCTGATTCTCTTCTTCAGCTTCTTGGAGTTTTTGGCTTAATTTTGTTTTTCGCTTTTGGCGAATAAAGGTGACTAGATAATCGTGGACCAATTGATAGCGAGCGGCGGGAACTTCGGGAAGCAGCACCACTAAACCGGAAGCGACAAAAATTTCTAATACTAAATCTAGCTTTTCAGCTTCTTTGGCTAGCTCGGCTGAAATTTGAGCATAAGTTTTAAGGGGGCGGTTTTCCTTTTCATCGGTAAGGAAGTATAAAACAGATTCAGCAACGTCTTGATTCTCGGAGCCACAGTCTTTAACTACAGTTTCTAAAAATTGCTCAACTAGTTTTTGTTTACCATAGTCCTGATACTTCTCTAATGTCGTGATAGTTTCCGTTTGGAGCTGCTCGCCCACAATTTGCAATTCAATGGGACGCACCTCTCCGAGTTCTCCCGCTAAATCTTGTACCAGTTGCTGAATCAGCTCGGTTTCCCAGAATAAATGAGAACGTTCTGTGAGGCTGTTAATAACTAATTCAGTATCTTTGGGTGAGAGATTCCCTAAGTAGTAGCGGTTTTCTCTATTTAGAATATCAAAGTTGATTATGGAATGCTTGGTTAAGCGTTCATACTCTAACAGATAATGCAGATAATCTTCACGCAAAGCCAAGATAACTTTCACATAGGGAATGCTGAGGCAGTCGTCTAAAAAACGAAAAAATGCTCGTCTGGCTAATGGCTCATGGTTGACAAAGAAAAACTCTTCAAATTGATCGAAAATAAGAATAGTTAGCAGATGACGGTTTTCGTTGTTTCGCAATTGCTCTAAAATGGTGCTGGCAGCGATCGCACAACTGTCACAACTGTCAAATGACCCATGGCTCAAAAATTGCCGTTCAGGACTCTCCAGCGCCTTCGCTAACTTCTTAGCCAACTCCTTTTCCCAATTGGTATAAACTCTAATCACAATGGGTAAGGGATCGCGTGTATCAATAGTGTGGTAGTTAAGCGCTGGGACTAATCCTGCCGTTAAGATTGAACTTTTGCCAACACCTGAAAGACCATGAATCACGGTCAATTTGCAGTCATTCCGCGTGATTCTCTCCATTAGGCGATTGACATCAAACTGCCGTCCGGAAACCGCAATTTCTGGTGCAATGATCTCATCAGGGTGTAGGCTCTTTGTCTTGATCCCCAGTGTTGTTTTTGCCTGTCGCTTAGGTTGTAAGCGTCCTGCACCGATAAAGGCGCGGAAACCATAGAGAGATTCAATGGCGCGTTGCTCTTGCTTGTTCCCAAATGCTTCTAAATAATCACCTTGGTGAAAGTAGAGCGATCGCAAGGTTCTCAGAATGTCAATGTAGAGCTGTGGATTGTCCTGAGGATTGCTTCCTTTTTTGGCTTGTTCTAGGGTGTCAATTGCCTGTTGCATTTGACCTAACTGCTGTTGCGATCGCGCCAAGAGTAATTCATACAATCCCCGTTGCTGTTGCTCCGCCTCTGGCAGTGTATTGATAATCACCAGAGCTTGATTCGCCCACTCATTTGCCTGTTTGTAATTGTGGGATTCCTCTAGGGCAACTTCTGCTAGAAAGCCGTAATCCTGAGCCAATTGCACCGGAGTTCCACAATCTTGATGTAGTTTCAGAGCTTTTTGGGCAAGGGTTTGCAGTTCATCCCAAGCTTTTAATCGTCGTAGAACTGCCCCTAGGGGATTAATAAATTTAGCGACTAAATCGCAACGTCCTACTACTTCAAAATCATTAATCCCTTCCTGGAATTCCTGTTTAGCGTCCTGCCAATAATCTTGATTGTCGTTGCGTTCGAGTTCAGCACAACGTAACCAACACAGTCCTAGATGGTATCGTAAGACGCCGCAGTATTCTAGATTACGGTTTTGCTGCCAAAACCCTAAACTTTTCTGATAATAAGTAACAGCAGTATCAATATGGTCACTGGCATATTCATCTCGACCCCATACAAAAGACACACCTGCTTCAATCTCTGGTTCTAAGTGGATCTGGCGACGGTTTAAATCTCTGACAGCGGCAGTCAGTTCATCACGATACCTCGCGCCCAGAATGGCAAAGTTGGGCAGAAACTCACTAGAGCCAGTGTCTAAAATGGCAGCAAAGAATCCCTGTGCTTCTTGTTGCAGTTGCAACTGTATTTGTTGGCTGCTCACCATAAACTCAATGGGGATACCCGTCCAACTGTTGAAATCGGGGGCTATTTTAACCAGCTTACGCAGCACTTGATCGTTCACCCAAAGCACAATCGGGAAGGAAAAGCGTTTCCGAAACTCATCCCTGACTTGATTCGTGGCACTTAGTAAATCATCAAGTTCCGTTACTGCCTCTAAACCCAAAACCATTAATGCAGGTGGCTGTTCATCCCCCAGTTCTTCTTTGAGTGCTGTATAAAGAGTTCTGGCTGACTCCGGCAGAGCGAACTCTCGAATCTCAAAAGGACAGAGTTGTTGAAGTCGTTGCCCAATGGTTTCTTGACAACAGCCATAATTGCAGCGAGCCAAGATTAAGCAGAACCGTCCCCGCGAAAGCTTGATTGCTCGAGCTAAGGTATTCAGGGAGCGCTCGTTTTCGGCATCAGTATCTGTGAGTAAATCGGGATCGCTCATCCTCTTACCCTCTTCAAAAGGTGAGTGGCTAACTTAATGATTACACTCCTGCCAAGACTTAAATTTTTCTGACTCAGCCAAAACGGGGTTGATACCAAACCAGCATCCCTGCTCATCTCGATACTCAAATAACCATAGAGTTCGCCACAGGGTTTGGTACTCTTGCTCTTCTGAGACGTTTTGTTGTTGGATGACTTGAAACAGCAGTTCCCACTCATTATTATCAATGGGTAAGAGCAAGCGATCGCGGTCTTGCCTAATCATCTTTTCCAGCAAATGACGCGACAATGGCGGATCTTGTTCTCGTAAACAGCCATAGAGCAACCCTAGCAAATTCCGCACATGACCTCCACTGACTCGGCAGAGACGGTCTAATGTTGCAGGACTGTCAAATAAATCGGTAATGGAGTGCAGGCGTTGATTGGCATCTACTTCCGGAAATGCCCTCGCTAGCACCATCTGTCGCAGCAGTGCTATTCCGGGTTCGTAGTCCCTGCCGTCTCGCCGTTGTACTGATACCATGGGCAGTACTTGAGGAGGTATCCCACCGCCCAAGCGATTTTTCAGCGTTTCGCTCTCATTCGAGAACATCAGCGATAGGGGAATAGTGTACACCACATGGCAGTTGAGTCTGCGTAATTGTTCACCCCGGTCAATAAACAAATACTCTGGCAACGAGCGTTTCGCTATTTTGAGTCGAGCATCTACTCGATCCAAATTATCGACAATGACGACAAGTCCTCTTTTACCCTGTTGCTTCAGGTTTTCTATGGCGGGTTTGAGCAGTTCTTCATTGATGGCTTGCAAAAGAGAATTAGTTTGAGGCTCCAGATATTGCCGTAAACGACTGCGCAGCCTAGCGCTATCTTTGGTTTTAGCTGTAATCTTGCCAATACCCGCAGCTAGTGAAAACTCAGCATTTCCCTGATTGGTGACTGTCAGATTGCCCAATCCCGGAAAAGAGGCTTCGGCTGTTACTTCTGTTGATTTAACCAACTCGGCTGCTTCTTTCAGTAACGCTTTGAAGCCACGGGGTTGTAAATGTATTTTTTGCTGCTCCAAGCTAGCACTCACTTGCCGAGCGATCGCTAACAAAATATCACTAATATCCACATCCCCCATATCCAAGTCTTGGGTAGACTCGAAATAAACCACATGAAAACCCCGTTCGCTTAATTCAGCTTTTAGCCGCAATAAATCTGTAGATTTTCCACAACCAATATGACCTGTAAAAAGTTGGCAGGTCGGTGTATCCGGCGAGAGACGAGTAATTGTGCGATTCAATGCCTCAATCATCTTGCCACCGCGCACCGTCGAAAAATCGATATAGTAGGGGCGGTCTGCCGGATTACCCATATCGATAGTTTTGCTGGGATTACACGCTTCAAAAAACCGCTCAAAATTATCGATTGCCATAATAATTCCTGATCAATGCCCTGCTTCAATATTCAGTCAGATTGAACTGGATTCCGTATATTTTTGATGTAACTGTCAATGTAGATCACCCCTATCCCTTATTGCTTTGCTCAGGATACTTCTATTGTCAAACCCAAACGCTAAAGTTGGATACTTGCCCGTCAAAATCAGATAGGATAGAAAATTGGTCTGTTTTGACTGCCAAGCCTACGGTCAATAGAAATCTCTTGTAGGCATCTACCTAAAATTTTTCATTCATTATGACTGATTCGATTCGCTTTCTGATGTGTGCTCCCGACCACTACGACGTAGATTATGTGATTAATCCCTGGATGGAAGGGAACATTCACAAATCCTCGCGCGATCGCGCCGTTGAGCAGTGGTACAAGCTGCATCACATCCTCAAAGATCGCAGCCTCGTTGACTTAGTTGAACCCCAACAGGGTTGGCCCGACATGGTATTTACTGCCAATGCCGGTTTAGTTCTGGGTAAAACCGTTGTTCTCAGTCGTTTCCTGCACAAAGAACGTCAGGGTGAAGAACCTTACTTTAAACAATGGTTTGAAGATCACGGCTATACCGTCTACGAACTGCCCAAAGACTTACCCTTTGAAGGTGCTGGCGATGCCTTACTCGACCGGGAAGGGCGCTGGTTGTGGGCGGGATATGGTTTCCGCTCGGAACTCGATTCTCATCCCTATCTGGCAAAATGGCTCGACATTGAAGTCGTATCGCTGCGACTAACCGATGAGCGGTTCTATCACCTAGATACCTGCTTCTGCCCTCTGACAGGCGGCTATTTACTCTACTACCCTGGTGCGTTCGACGCCTACTCCAACCGCTTGATCGAGATGCGGGTGCTGCCAGAAAAACGGATTGCGATTGAAGAAGCCGATGCGGTAAACTTCGCTTGCAATGCAGTCAATATCGACCGAGTGATCGTGATGAACAAAGCCAGCGATCGCCTCAATCAACGCTTTGCTGACGCTGGCTTTGAAGTCGTTGAGACGCCCCTCACAGAATTTCTGAAAGCAGGGGGGGCTGCTAAATGCCTAACCCTGCGCGTTACTGAGCCAGTCCGTACCGAAGTCCATGCCAATGTCCTAGTTGAAAGCCGCACCATGCGCATGGAAGGGCATCTGTTAGACTCCGGGCTCATCAGCCGCGCTTTAGATTTGATTGTGGAAAATGGCGGTAGTTTTCAGGTTCTCAATTTTAATCTGGGAGAACAACGGCAGAGTACCTCAAGCGCTGAGGTGAAGGTATCGGCTCCTTCCCATGATGTGATGGAAGAGATCGTCAGCCAGCTTATCGATCTGGGGGCTGTCGCTACTCCTCAAGACGTCTGCGATATTAACGTGGAAGCTGTTACTCAAGAGGGTGTGGCTCCCGATGATTTTTACGTTACGACGATTTATCCGACAGAGGTGCGGGTGAATGGTGAGTGGGTGAAAGTGGAAAACCAGCGCATGGATGGGGCGATCGCTGTCTCTGATACTCCCAAGGGTTCCGTAGCTCAATGCAAACTGCTACGGGATCTAAAAGCCGGTGAACAGGTAATCGTCGGTGTTGAAGGAATTCGCACGGTACGCAAGACGGAATCTAGGACACAGCGCAGTAATCAGCAGGAATTCAGTTTCATGGGAGCCGGTGTCTCTAGCGAACGCCGTGTGGAATTAATTGTTGAGCAGATTGCCTGGGAAATGCGCCAAATCCGCGACCAAGGTGGTAAAGTACTCGTTACCGCCGGACCTGTGGTGATTCATACTGGGGGCGGTCAACACCTGTCGCGGCTGATTCGAGAGGGCTATGTACAAGGACTTTTAGGTGGGAATGCGATCGCCGTTCACGATATCGAGCAATCCCTGATGGGAACCTCTTTGGGGGTTGATATGCAACGGGGAGTCCCGGTGCGGGGCGGACACCGACACCACCTGAAAATTATTAACACCATCCGGCACTATGGCAGCATTGCTAAAGCGGTCGAGCACGGAGTCTTGACAAAAGGCGTGATGTATGAATGCGTGAAAAACAATGTGCCTTTTGCCTTAGCGGGTTCGATCCGCGATGATGGTCCTCTACCAGACACCCAGATGGATTTGATTAAAGCGCAGACTGAATATAGCAAGCTGTTAGAAGGGACTGATTTGATTTTGATGCTGTCTACAATGCTGCACTCCATTGGAGTTGGCAACATGACGCCGGCAGGGGTGAAGATGGTTTGTGTGGATATCAACCCAGCCGTGGTGACGAAATTAAGCGATCGCGGTTCTATCGAATCGGTTGGCGTCGTTACTGATGTCGGTTTGTTCCTGAGTTTGTTGCTACAGCAGTTGGAGAAGTTAACCAATCCTTACCAAGTATTGGCGTAGTAGTTTAGGGGGAAGGGGGATAAAATTTTTCCCAGCCCTTTCCCCTTTCACTTTTTTCTTGATGTTTAACTGGCAAGTTTCTGAGACTCATTAACCGTTTCATTAGAGCTGGAGACTAACACCCAGCCTGCTAATCTGAGTTTCTGATAGGTTGCCCAACCTTTGGAACCACCTGGGATGCGGTAATCGGGAACGGTGTATTGCGGAAAGGCTGTATAGGGACGCCAAGCTTCGTTTGGTGAAGTCCGCAGGTGCAAAATTTTTGCCTCGGTTGTACCAAACCGAAATAGCCAGCACATTTGTCGCATGGTAAAAAACTCCTTTTAGTCAATCCAATCGGGATCAGTTGAACTTAAAATTCAAAGCAAACTCTTTAACCGTTTTGAATTTTGAATTCGGAGTAGGGGTGCGGCTGTTCCCCGTGTTTACTTCTGACTCCATAACACACCTCTAAACGTTCAAGCAATCAACCATTTTCCAGATTTTGGTAAACTGGATGACACTATGGCTAGTACCATCGAAAATTTGAACTTAACCATATATAACGTTAGTTCACTTACGTGTTGTACGATAGGATACAAAAGTGCCTTTTCTTCAAAGTCCAGTTGTTGATTGACGACGAATGGGTCTGCTATCTCTGTACAGTCTGAGAAAGGTTACAGTACCCTTATGGGGTACTTTTTAACGAGCTAATTAATATAGATGGGTGTAGTTAAAAATTTTGTTAGCTTTTGTAATAAACAAAAAAATGTGTAAGGGCATGGCATATGTCACCATATAGAGACGTTCCCTACAACATCTCTACAGCGTCAGAAGTTGTTAATAAAATAGCTCTCCGGAAATTTTTCGGTAATCATCATCACGGCTTGACGATTTGAAAAAACGAGATAAGTTCGTGATAGTAAATTTTCTGAAGATTTGATATTAAAATGGTAGGCTAAATCATTAGCAGGTTCTTTTGCAGAATCGATAATCTCCTTAAAAGTTTCAACTCGTTGCTCTAGCCAAATTTTTCCAATGGGTGTTTTAGTTTGAAGCAGGGCATATCGGAAGCTTTCGTTCAGTCTTTCAGGAACAATAATCGACTCGGCGTAAATGTAGTTTTTTCGACTTATTTTTCCCTGTAAAAGTATTTTTCTTTCAATGACTTCTGTCCCTTCTTTTAACCCTATTACTGAAATGTTATCTGAAAGCTTATTAAGTTGTTCGGATAGCTTATCTATTTTAATTTGTTCAAACAAATAGGCTTCTAATATATCCGTTACCGTACCATCTGTTGTTAATAAAATTCTCTGAAATGTGCTTAAGGTCGAAGGATTGATATGACTGCGCGTAAAGGATTCCTGAAGGTCATCTCTCATAAGGTATTCGTCTGTCAGTGCTTTTGTCATGATAAAAACGTAGGATGAGCGTTGGGTTGTTGACACTTCTTGCCGTTTCGGGATTCAGTCTCTGGCGGTGAAAAATTAAGAACTGTATAGTTATATTACACAATATTACTCCATGGTCAAAGTGCTACATTGACGCAAAACTCTGATCAATGTATCATTTCACGACCCTTGCTCCTCTCAGAGGGGTTGGAATTTAGTCGATCTAAAAGGTGCAACAAACATTCACTGCTGTAAGGCTTGATAAATCATGGCGGCAACCTCAGCACGGGTGGCAGGTTTGCTTGGAACTAGCAATTCTCCATTACGGTAGCCAGTCACTAAACCAGCAGCTTTAGCAGCGGCAATTTTAGCGATCGCGTAATCGGGTACTTGCTCCCCATCCTTGAAAGACTGTAAGCTTTTCTCTGGCGTCGATGGCGGTTTAAGATTTAGTGCTGTGACGAGAGCAACCAAAACCTCAGCGCGGGAGACGGGTTGGTTGGGGCGGAAGCGGTTATCTGAATATCCTTTTAAAATACCGGTTTGAAAGACTTCTGCAATAGCATCACTTGCCCAGTAGTTGGGGGGCAAGTCCTCAAAATCGACAGGGTTTTGTTTATTTTTGCGGTCGAATGCTTTTTGCAGCATAGCGGCTAACTCCCCCCGCGTGGCGAAGCGCTCAGGTTCAAAGGTGCCATCGGGAAAGCCAACCACAACATTACGTTTGGCAAGGGAGGCGATCGCAGGATTTGCCCAAAAGTTATTGGGAACATCGGAAAATTCAACAGATGAGGTAGGAGGGGTGGGAGATGGTTTTTTTTTGCGTGTTAGCAATTTAGACAGTCTGGGGATGGCTAGAGTCGGGCTGCGAGGGGAAGGTGACTTGGGCGCAGTCGGGATTGGATTGGAAATGACTGGAGAAGATTCGGGCGCAGTTGGGGTTGGTTTGGGTGTTGATAGTGCCTCTGGAGTTTGGTTAGGTTGAGGCGAGGGTGGCAAAAATTGCAAGTTTTTTAGAGTCCAACCCTGATCTTGTTTGTTCTGCACCCAATATCCAATACTGCTGATAGCGGTAAAGGCGACAAAAATTGCCATCCACTCATCAATATTGAGGGGAGATGGCGGTTCGGGCGGGGAGGAATTTGACATAGCGATCGCTTCTACAAAAGAGCTATACCCTTTTACACAATCTGAGTGATCGCGTCTGGACGGTTGAGTTTAGAATCCTAATATCAAGGAAAGGGAGTAGGGAGTGGATGTTTCTCTCCTTACGCAACCCTCGCTGCAACTGGGTATAACCTGAGATAGGTGATAGTAGGGGGAGCTTGGCGTTAGCATAACAGTCAGTTTCTAGTTGAGGGCAAAAAAATGGGAAGCATGAGGCATGGGGTATCCGAAAAAACCGCAAAGCTTGCGCTGGAACACGCTGAAAAGGTAGAGAAACATGGAAAACAGGTAGAGGAAAGGGGAAAGTCTTTACAAGAAAAAGAGTATCTTCGCAAGGAACACGGACAGATAATCGAAGAGGATGGCAAAACTATACAAACGTTAGCGAAAGCTTTTCAGGAAAATGCTAAAACTGTCCAGAATACGCAGGGTGAAGCATCCTACCAAGCCTATGAATCAGCAGTAGACAATCACATCAAAGCTACTAAGGGAATTGCAAGAAAATAACCTCCCAATCAAGCGGGAACAATTGTGATATCCCATTTAGGTAATGTTTCAGAACGTTGCCAGAAGGGTTGGTACTGTTCTAGGGCTGCGCCCAGAACCTTGATGCCTTTTGCATAGGTGGTTTCAACCCGATGTACAATTGGCGCAACTCCCTTCCAAGACATATTGGAAGCCCAGTGTAGAGCAACTTCAACTGAATCTAGAATCGCCCCATTCCAATAGTTTTCTAGCGCCGCCCAACACCGTTCAATGGGATTGTATTTGCTGTGGTACGGAGGGTAGTAAATCAACCGGATGGTTAAACCAATCGTTTGGGACAGTTCGACCATCCGTTTGATAAATTGGGTGCGGTTAGAACGGGTGGCAGACCCTCCATCGAGGTCAATCACTAATTCATCTAGATGGGAGTAATGGGGTTGATTGTCACTCCACCAAGCCGCTAAACAATCAACGATAAAATCACTGGTTTCAGCCGATTGACCCAAGTAAATCGAGAGTTGGTCTGTCTGGGTATTGAGAATCCCAAACGGAACTAAGACGTTCTGCCACTCTGTATCATGGTCATCTGCCTGCTTGGCTTCCAGGGTACGGGCTTTGCCTCCGCGTGAGAGGTTCCCAATCTTGACCTTGGCTTTAGTATCAATAGACACTCGTAATGAGTTAGGATTGTCGTCCGATGCTTGATTGTGTTGGAACACATTTTCAAAAATAGCATCGGGAAAGAGGAATCTTTTTCAACGGTTTCGTTTTTTGTGTTTTTTTAGGCGATACCCCATGCGATTGAGAATCTCACCCATGGTCTGGCGAGTGGGCAGCTCGCTTTGCTGGTAGCCCATTTTACTCATCAGTGCTTCTCGCACCGCTCTGGCACTAATGCGGGTATAGAGCAGGGGAGATTGCAATGAAAGGATCTGCCTGGGCTTGAGCATCCACCAGGGAATGCACATCTGCTTCTAAGTTGGGTAAGAGTGTTTCACTTTTGTGTCGTCCCCTTGCCTGATAGTTGTCCACACAGACAATCCCTGTTTGCCGTTCATGCAACCCCAGTTGGACGCTGTGACGATACCAGCCTAAAACGGTTTCTGCTTTACGGGCTGAACCCTCGAAGTAGTCTTCGGTGACTTTTGCCATGAAGGCTCGTTTTCGGTTGCCCGTCAGTTTCGTGGCTGCATCTTTGATGGTAGATTTAATCGAGTCGCTTAGCATTATTCTGGAGATTCCCAGGGTAGAGATGGATAGCACAAGCAGGTTGCTCTTTTCTTCCTATATCTTCTAGGATGACTGGGAGCTTATTTCTCCGCAAGCCCCTAAAGTCCTCTGAAGAGGACTAAAAGATTGCAGCACAAGAAATTCAGTCCACTTAAGTGGACTTTCGCTATGAGCCAAGAGTTTAAACTCTTGGCTGACTTGCTTGGTGTGAGAAACTACCCATAGAGAGACAGGGAAACAGGAAGTATAGGGACTTCCCAAAGTGTTTCCCCGTTATTTTTGTGGCTTCAAAAGTGACCGAGTGTCACTCAACAAGTAAAATGGTAGACGATCAAAACTCAGAACGCAACCCAGAATTGCCAATTCTTAAGGAAGTCAGAGAGCGACTGGGAATGACTCAGGAGCAAATAGCCGATTGTTTGGGAATATCGCGCAGAACCGTCATCCGCCACGAAGCAGGCGAACGAGTGATAAAACTGAACTTTGCTCAAATCCGACGATTAAAAGAACTGCTAGAGCAGGCAGGAATGTCAATCGATGACTTACCCACCGACATCGACTGAGGCAGTATCAATTCATCTCAGTCTTAAGAGGAGGTTACAGCTAGGAAGGGAGGGCGTGCGTGAAGCGTAGCTGTCCAGCGGAGCATAACGCGCCATTACCCCTATTTGTGGTGTAGCTCCGTAAGTCCTCAACAGGCATCCCCTTAGGAAGAAAGCGCTTAGGGACTTGTGGAAAAATACAATACTAGTTCTCAAATGCGGACGAAAGGACTTGAACCTTCACACCTTGCGGTACTAGAACCTAAATCTAGCGCGTCTGCCAATTCCGCCACGTCCGCGACTTTCCCAGATTGCTATCATAGCAAATCTTCATCCACTTAGTAAGCTGAAAATGGGGAATAAGGAATGGGGAATGGAGATGAGTATCTTTACCCATTCCTGAATCGCTCCTTTCAACTCCCCACAGGTTGTTGCTTCAAGGGTAAAGTCACAGTAAAGGTTGTACCCACACCGACTTGACTTTCTACGCCAATTGTGGCTCCTTCTAAGTCCACGCATTGCTTAACCATATACAATCCCAAGCCACTCCCAGCAATTGCACCGACATTGCTGCCACGATGGAACGCTTTAAATAGTAATCGTTGGTCTTTTTCAGGAATGCCAATACCAAAATCTTGGATACGAAAAACGGCTTGTTCTCTTGGGCATACCAGCTCAAACTGAATCTTGCTGCCCTCTGGTGAATACTGCATGGCATTGAGCAGCAAATTCGTCAGAATTCGCCGCAACACCTTTTCATCGTACATCCCAGAACGCTGACATTGACTGACAAAGGTAATCTGATGATGGGAAAAGGTACTTTGTTGCAACTCATGGACTAATTCATTGCAAAACGCCGTCAAATCAATCCAGGTGGGATTTAGCCGCAATTCACCGATTTCTATTTTTTTAACCAACAGCAGGTCATTCAGAAGCTGATTAATTCGTTTGGCATCAATTTGAATGCGCTGGAGGTAATGACTTTTTTGTTCATTATTCCCTTCCAGATGATTACTCTCAAGGACTTTGGCGTAAGAAAAAATGCTATTGAGCGGATTGCGCAGTTCCTGAGTGACAGCCGAGGTAAACTTAGCAAAGTGAGATTTGAGCGCATTAAACTCTGCTTCCTTCGCTAAAGCTTCACTGGCTGCTACTGCTGCTTGCTTCTCCTGGGTGATGTCTTTAAAGGTAACAACCACCGCTGCGTCGTTGCCATTCGTATTGCTGAGGCGGGTTATCTTATATTCATAATCCCTCACCCCTTCTACTGTCGTCAAACTCGCTTCATCAGTAATGAACTGTCCAATTGTCAGCACCGTCTCTTGTTGAGCATCCAGCCGTTCGGCGATTTGGGCAGACAGATTGAGTTCTTGCCAGGTTTTCCCAATCAAATCCCCTTGTGCCAATCCCAATGCTTTTGCGGCTGTCGGGTTCACATAGATATATTTCCCAGAGCGATCGCAGATAAAGAAAAAATCGCTGGAGTTCGATAGAATCTCATTCAGCAGTTTTCCCATCTGCTCGACGGAGATATCTGAATTTTGGCTAAGTTTCTCTGGTGGTGGCTTTGCCGTAGAAGCCTGCTCTTTTTGACTGGCTTCTAACTGTTTAAGCGCTTGCTGCTTAATGTCCTGCTGCTGTTTGATAACCGCCTGTTGTGCGGCTTTAATTTGCTTTTGCTCGGTAATATTCTCGAAGATACAAGTAGCACAGGTTGGCTCGGCATCTGTACCGGACACTAAGGCAACAGTCAAGCGTCCCCACTCAACCGATGCCTCTGGCTTATCCAGATGCTTTTCTACCTGGTAAGAGGAGCGTTGTCCTGTCAGCAGTTGATGAAACATTGCCGACTCCACTCCTGGTTTATCCAAGTTCATCAACTTAGGAAAAAATGTCTGCAACGCTTCGGAGTCACAACCAACCATTTCTCGTAACATCTGGTTGCTATTGATAACGCGCCCCTGACTGTCCAAAATGGCAATACCAATCGCTGCCCGTTCAACCATAGAACAGAAAAGGTTTTTGCTCTGCTGTTCAGTTGACTCGCGGTGCCGTGTGGCAGGCAAGTCTTCGAGTCGCCAGCGTAACCCCACCACTTGATTTGAGGAATTTTGAATCGGTGCTACTCTAAACGACGCTAGGCAAGAGTCACCGCCACGCGGCTGAATCTGGACGTGCCAATTCGTAATAGATTCGCCCTGTTGCAATTGACTCAACTTATAGTAAAAGTCTCGGCGTTCTTGGGTTGCGACAAAAACGACTAATGATGTACCAACCAAAAGCTCTGGGGAAACGTTCAGCAATCGAGCTGCTGCTTGGTTCGCTTCTACAATTGTCGCATCAAGATCTGTTACCAGATAACCGTCTGGGGCAAAATTAAAAAGTTCTTGGTAGCGTTGGCGTTCTGCTTCTAGCGTCCTGCGACTTTCGACGAGCTGTTCATTTTGCTGGTGTAGTTCCCCAGCAGCAAATTGCAACTCTTGCAGGGAGTGAGACAGTTCTGTCAAACTCTCCATTAGAAGTTTTTGTGGCTGAGTGGAAAACTCCTCAGAAGATTGAGACGGCTCTCCGGGCAGCTTCAGCAATTCCTGTGCATTCTGCCAGAGCGCTTCTACCCGTCTGAGGGATAGTGTAATCTGTTGGTTAAACGTTTCTTCGGTCATTGTCTGCTCATAAATAGTTGCACCCTTCTAAACACCATATTCTCTAATTTTCATCCTGAGTTGTGCTGCTGAACTCTTCAAAGCGCTCTGGTCGCGAAATTTATCTTATAGCATATTTTGTGTAAATTGGCTGCAATCACTAATACAATATGGCGTGCAAAAAAAATCCCCTTGTCTCTTGGCTGAAGAGTTGAGGGGAAGGGGGAAGTATTATTCCAGCCCTGTGAAGGTGACTCAGTTATGAGCCAGTTCATGGGAGATCGAATAGTAGTATCTCAGCATCTTCTGTTGCTGCGATCGCTAAATCCGTTTCGTCGCTAATCGCTGCGCCATGCCCTTGTTCGAGGGATAAGCCATTTAGCGTCACAGCACCGCGAGCAACCTGTACCCAGGCATGGCGTTGGGGTTGTAGGGAATGAGAAATGCGATCGCCTTTTAGAAGAATTGCAGCATACAAATTCACATCCTGATGGACAGTAACAGCTCCATCTCTACCATCGGGTGCTGCAATTAAGCGCAGTTGACCAGGATTTTTTGCTAATCCAAAATTGTGCTGTTCATAGCTTGGCGAAATTCCCGTAGTTTTCGGCAACAGCCAAATTTGCAACAAGTGAACAGATTCGCTTTGGGAGTGGTTGAACTCGCTGTGCAAGATACCCGTGCCAGCACTCATCCGCTGGACATCGCCGGGATAAATCACTGAACCATTCCCGATATTGTCTTTGTGTTCTAGCGCTCCTTCAAGGACGTAGGTGATAATTTCCATATCGCGATGTCCGTGGGTACCGAAACCTTTGCCGGGACTGACTCGATCTTCATTAATCACCCGTAGGCTGCGAAATCCCATATAGTTTGGGTCATAATAGTTGGCAAAGGAAAAGGTATGGTAAGTATCTAGCCAACCGTGATTGGCGTGTCCTCGTTCTTGAGCTTTGCGAAGTTTAATCATATTAGTCCTCAGTTACATCTATTGATCATTAGTCATTAGTCATTAGTCATTAGTCATTAATTTTTACAGAGGACAAATGACCCATTAAAGTTTGCTGTGATTCCCATCACAATAAGGGGGATTACTGGTATGTTTGCAGTTGCAAGTAGCTTTCAACCTTTATTTGTTTTTCTTTTTCGTATAGTTCTACTTTATACCCTTTACAGCTATTATGATAAGTATGTACTTTAAAGTAAGGTAATATCCAAAAAGATACTATGGAAGTCAAAGCAACCGTCAGCGAGAGAGCAAGTTGTCCTGTGGAAAGAACTCTAGAGGTAATAGGCGGACGATGGAAAGTCTTAATTCTGCGGGAATTATTTCCAGGTGTGAAACGTTTTGGTCAGTTGCACCGAGCCTTGAACGGAATTACCCAAAAAATGCTGACCCAACAACTGCGGGAAATGGAAGCTGATGGAATTGTTTACCGAGAAGTGTATCCGCAAGTGCCGCCGAAAGTTGAGTATTCCCTGACGCCATTAGGAGAGAGTTTGAAACCCATCATTGATGCCATGCACCAATGGGGAGTTATGCATCTAGATCGAGATAGCAAAAAACGTCCATTCAATTCCCTCAAGGGCTGAAGAGGTCACACTTTATGACAATCCCTGCTACAGGCTCCGCTTCCCCTGCCTAGTTTCGCAGTCGCGCCGACTCTTGCTTTTGCTCCCATAGACTGGCATTCTAATTAATAGAGGAAAATTAGTGCAATTCACTATCTACAGCTAGCCCCGGAAGTCCATTCAAGCCAAGGGTCGAAAAATCGGGTTTTAAGAAAAGGATAAGCGATGCAAAGCAAAGCTTTATGGTTTTTGTGTGAGTAAACGTTACAAACTAGCACCAAGTTTTTCGGAAATAATGTGGATTTATCGTGCCAAGCATAATCGCTATCATTAATGGTAAAGGAGGCGTTGGCAAAACAACTACCTCAATCAATTTAGCCGCAGCTCTTTCAGATACAAAACGAGTCCTGTTGGTTGATGCCGATCCTCAAGGTTCGGCAACGTGGTGGGCAGAACGAACTGAAGGTGGCATGGGTTTTGACCTTGCTCAAGAAACAAATCCCGAACTCTTGAGCCGTTTGCAGAAAATCCAAGGCTACGAGTTAGCGGTGGTGGATACTCCGCCAGCACTCCGTTCGGAAGCTTTAGCCGCAGTTGTGGCGATCGCCGATTACATCGTTTTGCCGACACCACCCGCGCCCATGGACTTGGCTGTGCTGATTGAAACCGTGCGCAAAGCAATTGCCCCGCAGAAAACTACCTATCGGGTGTTACTAACGCGGGTAGACTCCCGCAGTATCAGAGAAGCGCTGGAAGCTCAAACCACGCTTCGGGAACTAGGAGTCCCAGCATTCCATGCGTTTATACGGACTTATAAAGCTCACGAACGAGCCGCACTTCAGGGCGTACCCATTACTCAATGGCGAGGTGAAAATGCCCGTGAAGCTCAGTCAGACTATCGCCGCGTGATAGACGAATTACAGCGTGATTGGGGGATAAATGACAAAGAAACGTTTGACAGACCTGCTGCGGGAAGAGGTAGAAAAGTTAGCAGAACCCGACGAGGAAAACAATGAAACCTCTGGCGAACAAGATTTAGAGCAGGATACTGAAGCAGTGGAGAAACCAACAATGACTACACAAAGCAAATCGAATGCTAGACGCTCCGCTCCGACCAAGGCTGAGTTGGAAGCAACGGTAACAGAGTTGAGAGCGGCACTGGAAGAAACTCAACATCAGGATACAACGCTGATCGAGTTAAAAGAGGCTTTAGAAGAAGCCAATCAACGAGAAGCCTCTCTACAGCAACAAATTACCGACCTGCAAGCTAATTTAGAACAGCAGAAAGACTCAGTTGAGAAACTGCAACAACAACTCAAGACAATTGAGGGGTTGAAAGCCGAATTTGAGCAAGCCAAAAAAGCAGCGGTTCAACTAGCCCAAGCCAACGAACGGCTAACTCAGGAAATTAACACCCTGACAAAACAAAACAAAGAAGATAAGACAAATAGGCAAATAAAGCAAATGCAGCCGCAGCAACAGACCATAGGAAGACCCATTCAAAAAGATAGTGAGAAGCCCGCTGATTTTGCTAAAAAGGCTTGGTTGCTCTAAATTAATACGATTGGGTATCGAACCGTCCTCCCAACGATAAAGCGCTGGAGGTTCTCTCAATACAACCCCTCCAGCGCTTCAGGAACAAGCAAAACCTAAACTTTCGCCTCCAAAGACTTGAGATACTCCGTATTAACCCCCGACTCCCGGACGAGAGCAATTTTGCCAGTCCGGGCAATCTCGCGGATACCGAATCGACTCAATACCTGCACAATCGCTACCATTTTCCCCGGATCACCCGCAACCTCCAGCGTCAGTGACTCCTCGGCAATATCAACTACCCGCGCCCGAAATACCTGAGCTAGTTCAATAATCTCTGATCGCGTTGAGCTAGTGCCATTGACCTTAATCAGCATCAACTCTCTCTCTACACAAGGGGTTGTAGTGATATCCTGGACTTTGATTACATTAATCAGCTTGTAGAGTTGCTTGGTAAGCTGCTCGATCGAACGGTCATCTCCCGGCACTACCATCGTAATCCGAGAAATACCAACCTGTTCAGCCGGACCAACAGCCAGACTTTCAATATTAAAACCTCGACGGGCAAATAGACCGGCAATTCGAGTCAGAACCCCAGCTTCATCTTCAACCAGAACCGAAAGGGTGTGTTTCATCAGCTAGAACCAATGGAGCGTACACTCGCATCCCTAATAATTTGTTGTTTTAGGATTAAACCTCTATATTATCGCGGTGTACAGTCATAACAAAATCACTTAACCAATTTGTAACGAATCCCCCCCCATTAGGGATAATGTTTAATTCCTCCAGTAAATACAGGCTCGTAGCGATAGGTAACAAGTTCAAACAGTATTACTGATTTAAACTCTGACTATTAGTAAATCTATTTAACTACCGAGGTTAATGTGGGAGTGCGATTGTCGCAAAGTCCCAGCTATCAAAAGCGGCAACAGCGCTAATCTCAAAACTCCCTTGTTTGATATGGCACAATTTTAGGTAAAATTAGACCCTAAAGAATGACTGCAACCAATCCCACCCTACAAACTAAATACGACCCAACCACCACTGAAGCCAAATGGCAGAAGTTCTGGGAAAAGCATCAAGTCTTTCAAGCCCACCCAGAACAAGGCGGTGAACCCTACTGTATCGTCATTCCGCCGCCCAATGTCACGGGTAGCTTGCATATGGGTCATGCCTTCGAGAGTGCCTTAATCGATACCCTCGTCCGCTACCAGCGTATGAAAGGGTGCAATACCCTCTGGCTACCGGGCACCGACCATGCCAGTATTGCGGTATCAACGATTCTCGACAAGCAATTAAAAGCAGAAGGCAAAACTCGCAACGACTTGGGACGCGAGAACTATCTCACTCGCGCTTGGCAGTGGAAGAAAGAATCTGGCGGTACAATTGTCAATCAGTTGCGGCACTTGGGCGTCTCGGTGGATTGGTCGCGGGAACGCTTCACCCTGGATGAAGGCTTATCCAAAGCTGTGCTAGAAGCCTTTGCCCGACTCTACGAAGAAGGACTGATTTACCGGGGCGAATACATGGTGAACTGGTGTCCCGCATCGCAGTCCGCCGTCTCGGATTTGGAGGTAGAGAATAAAGAAGTTGAGGGGCATCTGTGGCACTTCCGCTATCCCCTCACCGACGGCAGCGGTTTTGTAGAAGTGGCAACTACCCGACCTGAAACCATGTTGGGTGATACTGCCGTTGCCGTGAACCCTCAGGACGAACGCTACCAGCACCTTATTGGTAAGACCCTAACCCTACCCATTATGGGGCGAGAAATCCCGATTATTGGGGATGAGTTGGTTGACCCCAGCTTCGGGACAGGTTGCGTGAAAGTAACTCCGGCACACGATCCCAACGACTTTCAAATGGGTCAACGGCACAACCTGCCCTTTATCAACATTATGAATAAGGACGGCACCTTAAACGAAAAGGCGGGTTCTTTCCAAGGACAAGACCGATTTGACGCCCGCAAGAGTGTCGTCAAACGCTTAGAAGAAGAGGGCTTCCTCGTCAAAGTAGAAGATTACAAGCATACCGTCCCTTATAGCGATCGCGCGAAAGTCCCCGTCGAACCCCTCCTCTCAACCCAATGGTTTGTCAAAATTCGCCCCCTAGCTGATAAAGCCCTAGAATTCCTCGACCAGCACAACTCCCCCGAAATCGTCCCCAAACGCTGGCGTAAAGTCTACCGAGATTGGTTGGTGAAATTAGAAGACTGGTGCATTTCTCGCCAGTTGTGGTGGGGACACCAAATTCCTGCCTGGTATGCCGTCAGCGAAACCGATGGAGAAATTAAGGACAACACGCCTTTTTTTGTTGCCCATAACGAAGAAGAAGCTCTAGAAAAAGCTAAATCACAATTTGGCGAAACTGTCAAGCTTCAACAAGACCCCGACGTTCTCGATACCTGGTTTTCTTCCGGCTTGTGGCCCTTCTCTACCTTAGGCTGGCCCCACGAGACAGTTGACTACCAGACCTATTACCCCACCACCACCTTAGTAACAGGCTTTGATATCATCTTCTTCTGGGTTGCTCGAATGACGATGATGGCAGGACATTTCACAGGTCAAATGCCCTTTAAAACGGTTTACATTCATGGTTTGGTGCGAGATGAGAACAATAAGAAAATGTCGAAGTCAGCCAACAATGGCATCGACCCCTTAATCCTGATTGACAAGTACGGCACTGATGCCCTGCGCTATACCCTAATTAAGGAAGTAGCAGGGGCAGGTCAAGATATTCGCTTAGAATACAACCGCAAAACCGATGAATCGGTATCAGTGGAAGCATCGCGCAACTTTGCTAATAAGTTGTGGAATGCTGCCCGATTTGTGATGATGAATTTGGAGGGGAAGACGCCCGAGCAGTTGGGTTCTCCACTAGCAGGAGAAATTGAGGCGTTGGAATTGTGCGATCGCTGGATTCTTTCCCGCTTCTACCAAGTCGTCCATCAAACTCGTGCATACCTCGATACCTACGGGTTGGGAGAAGCGGCTAAGGGACTCTACGACTTCATTTGGGGTGACTTCTGTGACTGGTACATCGAACTGGTTAAATCCCGACTGCGCCAAGAAGCAACCTCAGCTTCACGGATTGTTGCTCAAAAAACCCTCGCCCATGTCTTAGAGGGTATCCTGAAACTTCTCCATCCGTTCATGCCTCACATCACCGAAGAAATTTGGCACACACTCACACAAAAAGCTGAGGATGAAGACGTTTTAGCGCTGCAACCCTATCCAAAAGTGCCTAGCGCTGAGACTGAAGCAGCAGAAACACCCCATCCCTCATCTGTTACATCTGTTACCCCATCCGTTGCCACCCCCATCAATCCGGAACTGGAGCAGCGATTCGAGCTGCTGATTGATACAATCGGCACCATTCGCAACCTCCGAGCTGAGGCAGATATCAAGCGAGGGACAAAGGTACCGATTATTCTGCAAAGTGAGAATTCTGACGAACGTCAAATTCTGGAAGCAGGTCGGTCTTACATTCAAGACTTAGCCGAGGTAGAAACTTTAACGATTACTTCAGCATTGGAGCAAGAACTCAAAACAACGATGGCAGGTGTTATCGGTACTATCCAAGCCCTGATTCCCCTCGCTGGTATTGTGGATGTAGACGCTCTCCGCGCTAAGTTAGAAAAGGATTTAGGCAAAGTAGAAGCGGAAATCCAATCCCTTTCTGCTCGTCTGGCTAATCCGAAATTTGTCAGCAAAGCTCCAGCAGAAGTCGTGCAGGGTGCGAAGGATGCTTTAGCAGAGGCACAAAAGCAGGCGGAGATTTTGCGCGATCGCCTCAATCGGCTCTAAAGAGGCAGCTTTTTTGCTTCTCAAGCAGGGTTTCTAATCACTAACCAACAACAACTGACAGGCAATGCTACACTTGGCCCAAGTGCAAAACAACGAGAGTGTAGGCGGGACAAAACTTCAATTGCTCGCCCGCCAAAACTCTGAAAATTCCTGGGCAATCATTAACCCAGAAAGCATTCCGCTGCCTAATGCCAACTCCCTGAGCGAAGGCTTGTTGGTGTTGGTAGATCTTTCTGAAACTCAAGAGGTTCTAGATATTCAGTCTGCCAAAGATTGGGTATTGGATTTCGTGCAGAAGTACCTAGCCCATGGAATTACTCCAAGTTTCTTGGAAGAAGAAGCAGCTCGTAGCGAACAGTGGCGGCAAGACTTGACGCTGCAAAGCCAGGACTTGACTCGCCAGCGAGCTGAAATGGAAGCGCGTCGAGAAAATATTCAAACCCTCGAAAGCGAATTGATACCCGAACGGCAGCAACTTGAAGAGCAAGAAGCCCAATTTAAGGCTAGGGAAGAAAAATTAATACAGCAACAGCAACAACTTGAAGAGCAAGAAGCTAAATTGAAAGCTAAGGAAGAAGAGTTAATACAGCAACACCAGCAACTTGAAGAGAAAGAAGCTAAACTGAAGGCTAATGCAAATCTAGAGTGATAGATATACTAAAGATGAGATGGTTAACCCCTTCTACCTTATCATTCCCCGATTTAAGACGGCATCTATGCACTCTGAGTTAGAACTTGGTACTACTGAGTGACCCATAGAAAGCCAAAATTCATGCTTGGGATATAGCTACCAATCTATTCCCAGGTAGAGTCGCTCAGATGATCGAAACAGCTATCTTGGTAGTAGAGTCTCTTAAAATAGATCAGCCAATTCCTCCCTGATGTGCTAATTTTCCCTGGCTTGACTTTAACTCATAGAAAGGAAATCCGGTTCACCTGTTGATTGTATCATGGGCAATACCCTGATTTGAAGCAATTTAAGTAGGTTAGCACAATTAAACCCTCTTCATTTAAGCTCCCTATAGTAAGGTGGAATTTAAGATGAACACTGAAAAAACTCAAGCATTTAGACATCAAAATTATACTGTTAGCCCACTAACAACAGGTTCCTATTGCGATCGCTACTCTGACCCAAAAGCTTTAGAACATCCCATCCAAGACGAAAACAGCACTGTTCGCAAGCCTAGCAAAACCGCGAGAAGGTTCCTTTTGGGAATGACGATCACCGTTATCCTTACTCTTTTAGTTGCCACTATCGTGTTACTGGTGCAAGCCAAACAGCCATCATCAGTACCCAGTGGAATAATTCCGGTTTATGAAATTTACTCTAGCGCCCTGTCATTGATAAAGAACTAGTTAATCATCAAGATGATCACTTTTGCCGTTAGCTTCTGACTTTAGCGTTGAACGGTGCCAATTTACCGCTTCCCGAAAGTCATCATCAATATAAAAAGTTACTTGAACGGAACCGTAACGTTCTTGGAGCATTCCTTTTATTCGCTCAACAATCAACGTTGTAACTCCAGCAAACTCCGGGTGTATGACCAGGTGCATCTGAATGTACACCAATCGTCCGATAATCCCCCGCGACTGAATTTTGTAGCAGTGAGTAACACCCCCGACTTGGTGAGCAATTTGAGCAAGAACTTCAGGAGCGATCGCTGTTTGCTGAACTAAGAGGGGTAACTGCCAGCTAATCACTTGCCAACAACTACCAGCCGCCAATAACACCAACAAAATTGCCAGCACCACATCTAGCCACACTAACCCCCACCACACTCCCAAAAGCCCACCTAATACCAAGAGTGTCAGCCAGACATCCTTTAATAGTTGACGGGAATTAAAGCGGAGGGCAGAATTACCCAAAACTTTGCCTTTATAAAGACTCAGAAGTGCCAAACCCAAGCTAGTTGCTACCACAACGCCCAATAGCTGTATTAAGGGCAAACTGACACGGATTGGAAACGGTAGGGGTTCTCCCTGAGTCGCGGTGGTTAACTGCTGACTCGACATAATCCACAAATTCAAACCCACAAAGCCTAAAAAGGCAATAAGCAGGAAGGTGATGAATGTTTCTCGCTTGCCATGACCATAAACTGAGCGTGCCATCGGGCGGTCATGGGCTGTCAGTTTTACCAAACTCAGAAGCATACTGAAACTGACGATCAGGGTGTGCAGGGACTCTGCCATCAGACTTAGCGATCGCGTTGCCCAAGCTGCTGAAACTTTAACGGATAGAACGAATAGCGTCAGCCAGAGAGTAGTAAATAAAATCAGACGACCTGCTTGGTCGCGATTTTGTCCTTCGGTCATAGTCTGAAGGTAGCAGATGGCATTTAGCTAACCGACTAAAGTCATAACTAGGATAGATGAAAGTGTCGAAATTGTTTGTCTCTAGGAAGAAGTCTATATAACTATACAACTGGATTTGGCAGGAAAGACGCCCTACCCCATCAAAGGAGCAGGGCGTGTATTTACAGTGCCAGACAATTACACTAGTTTTGAACTAATGATGGTGGTCGTGGTGGTGATGGTGGCTTGATGCCTGAACCGATGCCAATTGAGGATTGACGGCGATCGCAGTTTCCGCCAACAGTGCTTCAATATGAGAATTAGCCCAATCAGCCGCCATCTTTAGAAAATCAGGATGGTCATTGACACAAGCCATCTGAATGTAGGTAACATCAGGGTTGCGGTGCTGCAAGTCATGGATGATGTGGTGAACATCTAGCAGCGTTTCGTGATTTTCTGTAGCAAAGCCAATCGGCATAAACACGATCGCTGTGGCACCCAAATCGATTAAGTTCTTGGCAGCTAACTCAGCATTGGGCTGAGTCCACTTAATCAAGGGAGTCTGGTGATTGAGCCAGCCGACGGAAGTAAGGGGATATTTGTTAATTAACTTCTCCCGTACTCGCTCGTAGAGCGCTTCACTTTCCATGATGCCAGAGGTAAAACCTTTAGCTTCGTGGGGACAACCGTGGTTCATCAGCACGATGCCAATTTGGGAGGGCAGATGCGCTTGTGCTAAATCGGCGGCGACTTTCTCCTCAACCAGTTGGGCTGTTAAGTCAATGTAGTCGGGTTCGTTGTAGAAGGATGGGATGTAACGTTGTCCCTTGACCCAATGTTCGCTCCCTTCAGTCAACTTCGCCAGTGCTTTGTTCACTTGTTCGACCGCAATGCCGCTGGTGAAGATAGAATCAACGACGAGCAGGGGATAGATGAGCAATTTGTCAAAGCCCTGTGCTTGAATTTCAGCCAGTACTTGTTCCGGCAGAAAAGGAGCGCAGAAGTTAAAGGCTTTAAAGACTTGAACGCCATCGCCCCATTTTTCTTGCAGGTGTTGTTCAATACCCGCCCGTTGCTGCTCAAAAATTTTGTTGTGGGGTGAGATAAAGTTGTTGTGCTGATGTCCCCACTCGTGGAAATCAAAAATTGCCAGAATCTTCGCTAAGGGTGGATAGATCCAGGTTGGTACGGGCGCGAATTTAGCCGTGAGTAGATTTAAGGCTTGTTCATTGTAATTGGCAAAGTCTTCATAGCTTTCGACCTCACCGTAGCCCATGAGCAAAACGGCAACGCGATCGCTACCGCTAGTTTGCGGGGATGATACAGGTTGAAGTTTTTCAGGCGTGGCAACCACTTTGCTTTCCTATCGATAGATTGAACTTCAATAGCTGGAGTGCTTTGCCTTACCTTGACAAATGCACACCCACTAACCCTTAGCGTACCATCCCCTCTAGGGGGATGGGGGAGAGTCGGGAATCCGAAATAGGACAAAAGGCAGAGAAGTTCAGACGTTCAGGAGTTGAAAATCTCCACAATGCGATCGCAGCCTAAGCTATGCCACATTTAACTTAGATATGCAGCATTCTTAGTTCTTGAGACTGGTTGAGTGCTGTTTGAGCAGCTTGGATTATTTCTTTTGCCGTCGTGCCGTTTTCTGGGAAACTTGCTACTCCACAAGATATTGAAACTGAGCCGACAAGCTTACCTCTGTATTCGACAGATAGTTGCTCAATTGCCTGCCGCAGTTGTTCAGCTCGATTTTGGGTAACTGTCAGTGGCACGTCTGGCAACAGTAGCAGAAACTGTTGGCTTCCATAACGGCAAGCAATATCAGAAGCCCGAATTTTCTGGGGTAAGAACAAGCCTATCTCTCGGAGCAGGAAGTCGTTGGCAGCTTGATCCAAACTATTATTGAGGTGTTCAAAGTGATCGACTTCAAGCAAAATGATGCCTACAGACTGGGGGTGATGTTTTGACTTGTGGAGTTCTCGTTCCAGGGATTCTTCTAAGTAACGCCGATGGTAAAGTTTAGTAAGGGGGTCGCGGAAACTTTGGTTTTTAATGGTTTCCCGAAGTTTTAAGTTGACTAATGCTAATCCTGTATATTTAGCAACTTTTTCTGCCAGTTCCCTGATTCCGGCAATTTTTCCCCGCTTGTGAGAAGTGATTGATAACACTCCCACAGGCTCCCCATAAGCCATCATGGGTACACATAAGGTTTCGACAGACAGGGAATTTTTGCGGATATGTTGACAAAGTAAACAATGATGTGTATCTTCGGCTAAGTGAGCTTGCCCTCTTTTCAGGGCGAGACATTCGTTGGGAGTAAATATCGGATCACTACTTAAGGGCAACGAACCCCAAGTTGCGATCGCCTCTAGCAGATTTTTTGAGGAACTCATTATATAAATTGCACCAGCTTCGTTCGGAAAGAGTTGTTCCATCAGGGGTTCAATGGCTGTGCGAACCTCTTCCACAGAAAAACAGGATTGGAGTAGATCGATAAGTTGCTCCAGTACAGGGGGATTTATATTAATTTGCATTAGATTGCAATGATTTAGATTGAGCTTCGATACTTTAGCGATGCTCCCTGATACTAGTTCTTCAATACTGACATTACTCTTTACCAAAAGTCACCAGTAGATTACCAGTAGATTAACTGAAGGCTGAAGGATGAATTAATCCCTGCCCTTAAAAGCAAGGGCTTGTAATCAAAACGTAACCGAGTTTTTCATCCTCGGCTACACCCTCTTGGGTGAAAATCCTTCATCCTTGTCAGGTCAATTTTCAGGTAGCCTACTGTTTTATTACAGGCTCCGTTTATCCTCTTCTGGAAGAATTAAAAATTAATTTTTATCCAAAAATCGCTCCTTCAACCTTCACAAGCGCTTCATCCAAATCATCATTCACAATTTGCAAATCAAACTCATCAGCCGCCTCAATTTCAGCTTTGGCGTGTTCCAGGCGTCGGGCAATTGCTTCCTCACTATCCTTACCGCGACCGAGAATTCGCTGCTCTAATTCTTCTAAATTGGGAGGTAGGATAAAAATACGCAAGGCAGTAGGAAACGTTTTTTGGATTTGCCTTGCCCCAACCACTTCAATTTCTAATAGAACAGACTGCCCCAATTGAATTTGTTCCTCTACAGGAGTTCGGGGAGTTCCATAGTAATTCCCTGCATACTCAGCCCACTCTAGCAGCTCATTAGCTGCCACCATTTCCTTAAATTTCTCACGGCTGACAAAATAATAGTCTCTGCCGTCAACTTCCCCAGGGCGGGGTTGGCGAGTGGTCGCTGAAATAGACAGGTACAATTGAGGATAGCGTCGCAGGAGCGATCGCACTAATGTTCCCTTGCCCACGCCACTCGGACCGGTCAATACGATAAGTTTGCCTGTTTGCATTTTGCAGGTTCAGTAAGGCTTAATTATTGCTGCTACTCCCATCTTTGCCAATTACGAAGCGATGGGCAACCGTTTCCGGCTGAATGGCTGAGAGAATAACATGGCTAGAATCCGTGACAATCACAGCTCTAGTCCGACGCCCATAGGTCGCATCAATGAGCTGTCCGCGATCGCGGGCATCCGTAATGATACGCTTGATAGGAGCAGACTCTGGGGAGACAATCGCAACGACTCGGTTTGCCGACACGATGTTACCAAAACCGATATTGATCAGTTGAATGTCCATGGAGAGATAACGGCAGAGCCGCGCGAGGAGCGATTAAGAGGATTTAATTTCAATGTTATCCACAAAAATTGAGCCTTACAAGGCTAAATTGTACAGAACAACCTGATTTTAGGTTTTAAGCTCAAAAAGATTAGGTTTGCTAGCTGTCAATCGTAGTTTCGGGTCATTAGTTCTTCCTCAAGACAGAGGACAAACCCAAAAATAAGTAGTTACGTCTAAACAGGGCTTGGGTATGCAACTGGTTGATTTTACGACCCTCATCGCCGCTTGTGCTGAGATACGCGCTGAATGGATACCAGCACGTATCGAACAAGTTTATCAGCGCGATCGCTTTACTATCTCCCTCGCACTACGCACCCTCAACAGTCGCGGGTGGCTAACCCTATCCTGGCATCCCCAAGCCGCCAGGATTTGCATCAGTAACCCACCGCCCCGAACCCCCGATACCTTTACCTTCAGCGACCAACTGCGGCACCAGTTAAACGGTTTAGCCCTAGTCGCAATTGAAACAATTGCCCCATGGGAACGGGTATTAGATCTGCAATTTGCCCGCCGCCCTGGAGATCCGGCAATTTGGCACCTGTACGTGGAAGTTATCGGCAAATACAGTAACCTTATCCTCACAGGAGCCGATAATCTCATTGTCACAGCAGCTCATCAAGTGAGTGCTCAGCAATCCAGCGTCCGTCCCATTCAAACCGGTCAGCCCTACGAACCCCCTCCCGCCCTCATCGGCACGACTCCCAGCTTGAGCGAATCCCAAGAACGCTGGCAAGAACGAGTCAGTTTAGTTCCAGGAGCATTAGGGCGTCAGCTACTCAAGAGTTATCGAGGTTTAAGTCCGGCACTAGCACGTTCCATGGTGCAAGCCGCTGGATTAGAACCCGATCAATCAACCGAAAGTCTGGACGCATCCGACTGGCAGGGGCTGTTTCAACGCTGGCAAGAATGGCTGCAAGTTTTAGGAAATTGGGAATCAGGACAAGGGGACAAGGGGATAGAAAACCCGAATTTTCCAACACAACTTCCAGCCCACTCCCCATTACCTTGTCCCCCCATCACCCCACTCC
>NZ_JADEWY010000266.1 GCF_015207375.1 Coleofasciculus sp. LEGE 07092
GGGGGAACAGGGAGTGGGGAGTGGGGAACAGAAGTAGCTATTACCTTTCCATTTGCAAGAGGTCTATGGGTCATGGTTTTTACCAAAGAACTAATGACTAGTGATAAAGGAAGGGATTCGCACTTATTGTATAAGGTCAAAATAGGATGAGGGATATTTTTGGAGTGATGAGGGCAGCATGAGCCTAAACATCCGGTATTGGTTAGCAGAGCGCCATATTGAACTTGCCCAGCTCAAAGACACGCAGAGTGCCAAGATTGCTGGCATTGCCTTTCGCATTGCCCAGGATATGGAGGTTAAAAGTCTCAATCCTTTTGCCATCAGCACACTGACTGAGGTTTTGGAGCTGCCATTAACCGCCGCCTGGGAAATAGCTCCAGCTATCTGCCAGTTGACGGTAGGGCTGCTGCGCATTTTGAGTCGAAAAAAACCCCTAAGGCGGAATGAAGGAACCTGGCTCACCTTTCAAATTGCTTATCTTAATGCCTTACAAGGCATTTTAGAGCAAGAAGCTCACTTGAGAAGACCTTGGATGAATCGGGCACAGGTGCCTGTTGCTCCAGAGGTCAGCGAACCCCTGTTGGACTCGCAACTGACCGCTTTGCTAAAAACCCTGCGACCGGGGCGTTTGAGCGACTCTCAAGCCGAACAAGCCCTCTCCCTCGTGGCGGACTCGTTTCTGGTACAGCAGATGAACAATTTAGCGATCGCATGGTTTGTTGCCAATGGTGCAGAAGAAACTGAAGCCCGATTGTTTACCCAACGCCTGAGTAACGGACTGCCCGGTTACTTGCTGGCTGTCATTGCGGAAAACCCCCTGCCTTTGGCACAGTTACAAAAGTTCGTGCGGTTGGGACCTGGAGGGAATTGGAGAGATACAACCAACGAAGCCCCAGATCTCGAACCCTCCCCGGTTCCTTTCACAGCTCTGCCGTTGAATTTGCATCGAGAATACTATCGAGCAAAACTTTTGCAAACGCTGAGTGAACCTTTATTGGCAGAACCCTTTTCCCTGAAGGAGTTATATGTTCCCCTCAAAGGAAAGGATGTGAGCCGTCAATTCCTAGGGAGTTCAGCCAATTCAGCTCCAAAGGCTGTGGATTTGATGCAATGGGTAATATCTCAGCTTGACGATAAAACCAGTATCGCGGTGATTGAAGGGGATGCAGGTTATGGCAAGACCAGTTTCTGCCAAATTTTGGCGGAGCGGGTGGCTCGGGAGCTTTACCCAAGCTGGATGCCCATCAAAATCCAACTGCGAGACATTACCTTAGGTCAAACCTTAGAGCAGACTCTGGAGAGCGCTTTTCCCGCAGGACGCTTTACGGATGCCGATGGCTGGTTCTCCCCAACCTCACCCCCCTGTTTGCTGATTCTAGATGGTTTGAATGAACTGCCCCGTTCTCCCAAAACAGAGCGTCACCTCTGGACATTTATAGATCAGGTGATGCGATTCCATACCCAAACGCTCAGTGGAGTGGGTTTACTTCGCCACAAGATTTTACTCACCAGTCGCTCGGCAGCTCTCGATACGTTACTCACTCGCCGCTCCCGACTGAATAATAGCTTGTCCTTGTCTGCCCAACTGCGACGAATTGCGATCGCACCAATGGGACAGGAAGAATTCCGGCAGTGGTTCCAGCACTGGGCAAAACTGCAATCCAAGTCCATCGCCCAATCGTACTTTAATTTTTTGAAACACGGGGGCGTATTTCAGAAGCCGTCAACGAATAAGGAACTGGTCGGGCTGGCAAGGGGTCCACTCATGGTTTATCTGGTGGGCATTTTACATCGAGATGCCAGAGTGGATGAACGTATTTTTCAAATGGCGTCAGCCGAGGTAGCATTTGAAATCTATGATCGAATGTGTCGTTGGCTGTTGGGGGAACCTGCCATTGGTAGCGAACCCCTACCGGAGTTAATCCGGGAAGGTCTAGCCCATGCCAGCCGTTCCCTAGAAGCGATCGTTAATCTTCTAGAAGGTCGCTCTCCTCAAACTCTACGACGAATCATGCAAGTGGCAGCACTGACTATTATTCAATCTGGTCAACATCAAGGGACTCAGGAGGTAATCGAGAGCCGCCTCCTGAATAATGCGATCGCAGGACACCCCCTTCAGCCTCTGCCAGCGTTTTTCTTCCGTTCCCAGCAGGGGGGGAGTGGCAGAGCTGAGGAGCTGGGGCTGTCTCTTCTACACATCGGACGCTGCCGACGA
>NZ_JADEWY010000043.1 GCF_015207375.1 Coleofasciculus sp. LEGE 07092
CTGCTCCCCCGCCCCCCTGCTCCTAATCGTCTTGCCAACTGCTCCCAGGAAGCCTGACAGCCACGACTTGACCCAATTACTACGCCACAATCTGGCATTGTTACTGCTAGCAAACCTGCATCCTCAAGGGCATCTGCCACCACTAACTTAGTCAGGGCGGCTAAGGAGTGGGGTTTCTCATGAATAAGTGCGAGGGGGCGGGGTGGTAAATCAGGAAAGGGTTGGTGCTGCTGAATGCCAGACTTGCCGCTGACCAGATTGCGCCAACTTGGTTCTAAACGACCTAGACCCGAAACTAGACCGATACCCGTAACAACGACTTCCACCGAATTGCAAGCAACTTTCTCTTCCTACTCGTTACTCCTCGCTCGGCTTCTTCAAGTTTTCGAGTCCCTGAGTGACCTCTGCTGACTCAATGCGATCGCCAACCTGAATTTTATCGACAACATCCATACCGTCCTTGACGTAGCCGAAGACTGCATAGCTGCCATCCAAAAATGGTAATTCCGCAAGGGATATATAAAACTGTGAAGAAGCCGAGTCAGGAGCAGAAGAACGAGCCATCGCTACTGCCCCCCGAGTGTGTCGTAACTTTGGAGGAGCCGAGACGCCTTCTTTCTCCAAGGTTTTGCTGTAAACAGGTTCTGCTGCGCCCTCTGGCTTAATTTCTAGAGGAACATAACGAGCTTGAGATGTCTCTGGATCGATAAAACTCCCTGTTCCCAGACGCTCCACCGGAAAATTGGGGTCTTTTCCTTGGGGGTCGCCTCCTTGAACAACAAACGGTTGCGGCTCTCGCACGACCCGATGAAATACCAGATCGTCGTAAAAGTCACGCTCAACCAAGTCAACAAAGTTTCCTGCTGTAATAGGAGCGTCATCACCGTTGACTTCTATGGTGATAGGCGAACCTTTCACGGTCAGAACTACCGTTGCTTTTCCTTCCAGTCTAGGTAAATCGCTGACTTGGGAATTGGCAGCTTCCGTGACGGAACTAGCTGTCGTTTCGGCATTTGAAGGGCTTGTCGAGTCGAGGGAAGCTACTTGAGGCGTACTACATCCTCCTAAAACTAGACCCCCAACTACCACAAGTAATACTAACCAGCGCCGGATTGTTACCTGCATATTAAAATCTACCCTTTGTGTAGCTTTCGCTACTAAATCATCATAAACAGATATGAACCTGTTTAACTTGATCAATTACAATCCTTCAAGGGGAACTGCCAGGAAACGAGCTAACTCAGCTCCCTGATTTTCTAGTTCCGACAGGGATAGAGGTTGACCAACGCGAGTCAGCGGAACTTCCCGGCGGTCTTTAACCCGAAGGTAGAGTAATCGACGAGGGTTGAGCCCTTCTTTAATTTCTACTCGGATCGACTGAACATCTTCAAGGGGACAGCTAAACTCAACCTGACGGTTTTTCCCAGGAAAGCCCCATCGAAAAATTTTAACCTTGCTGGTTTGTTTATTGAATTCATTGTAGCCGCCGCCAACATCCCAAAGAATCACCAGCCACAAGTAAAGCCCCACAAGTAGACCGGCAACGCCGTAGAATCCCATTGCCACCCCCTGAGGGATAAACTGTAGTCCCCTTGTATCTCCTACAGGCAGCAGATCGAGTTTAAAGTAACTCGAAAGCGCTGCTAAGAGAAAGCCCGTACCTCCTATGGAGGCAACTACTGCCCAAAAGGAGTTACTGAATCGGCGAGACCCTAAAACCGATTGACGAATAACTTGCTTATCTAGTTGGGTTGTCGTTACTGTCATAGAAAAACTTTCGTTGTGAAAAACTCCGTGTTTTTAAACCGGGTAGGAACATGAGATAGCGGTTTTAACCGCCTACCCCTTAAGTAGAGCTACGAAGCCCCCTTACTTCAGTGCGGGGTGCTGACGACACTATACCTGTCCCCTCAGTCTCAAAATTTGCATGATTCGTTCACTCATTACTGTAAACTACTCCGTCCCTGCTTTTCTGAGTTAAGGATGCCAGAATCGACTTTGAGGAATTCTGAGTAAATATATGTCAATTTGTAAAATTTCTGCTATCCATTTATAGTGTATGTAAACACTGAAAGCCCTGGTTTTTCTAGTGGAAATCGGGGTAACAGTGCAAAAATGTGATAGTTTAAGAAACATTAAGTAGCTCCAAGCTAGCTTGCTAGCTGAAAGCACTGGGATAGTTGATATATCCCAAATCAGCTCCGGTTAGTCAATAGACTGACTTTCTCAGAATTCCCAGCTTAACACTAGCTGCGGAACAGTCAAACGAAAAATCCTTGTAAACCCTTAATCTAAGAGGATTTGAAAGCATGACAATTGCAGTTGGACGCGCCCCGAGCGAACGGGGATGGTTTGACGGCATCGACGACTGGCTTAAACGCGATCGCTTTGTCTTCGTCGGTTGGTCGGGTTTGCTACTGTTCCCCTGCGCTTATTTGGCAATTGGGGCATGGTTAACCGGTACAACCTTCGTAACCTCTTGGTACACCCACGGTCTGGCATCTTCCTACCTGGAAGGCTGCAACTTCTTGACCGTAGCCGTATCCACCCCCGCTGACAGCATGGGACACTCCCTGCTGCTGTTGTGGGGACCCGAAGCCCAAGGGGACTTTACCCGTTGGTGCCAAATCGGGGGTCTGTGGGCTTTCACCGCCCTCCATGGTGCCTTCGCCCTGATTGGCTTCATGCTACGGCAATTTGAAATCTCGCGACTGGTAGGCATTCGTCCATACAATGCCATTGCCTTCAGCGCTCCGATTGCCGTGTTCGTCAGCGTCTTCTTGATGTATCCTCTGGGGCAGTCCTCTTGGTTCTTTGCTCCCAGCTTTGGTGTGGCGGGCATCTTCCGCTTCCTGCTCTTCTTCCAAGGCTTCCATAACTGGACCTTGAACCCCTTCCACATGATGGGTGTAGCAGGAGTCTTAGGCGGTGCCTTGTTGTGCGCCATCCACGGAGCGACGGTGGAAAACACCTTGTTCCAAGATGGAGACAAAGCCAACACCTTCGGGGCATTCAACCCCACTCAAGCCGAAGAAACCTACTCAATGGTGACGGCTAACCGCTTTTGGTCTCAAATTTTTGGGATTGCCTTCTCTAACAAGCGCTGGTTGCACTTCTTCATGCTGTTCGTGCCGGTGACGGGCTTGTGGATGAGTGCTGTGGGCGTAGTTGGCTTGGCGGTGAACCTGCGGGCTTATGACTTTGTGTCCCAGGAAATCCGTGCGGCTGAAGACCCAGAATTTGAGACGTTCTACACCAAGAACATCCTGCTGAACGAGGGAGTCCGGGCTTGGCTGGCTCCTCAAGATCAGCCTCACAAAAACTTTGTATTCCCTGAGGAAGTTCTGCCTCGCGGTAACGCTCTGTAAAAGTTAGTTTGACAATCAGCCTTTTTCCCCTGCCTTTGGGTAGGGGAATTTTTTTTGAGAGGGGGAAGGATCGAAAATTTTACGGATCTGCCTTACTAAGGAAGGGGTCAAATCAGTGATTGACAATGATCCAATATCTCAGATGTTTTCTCTCGGTGTCTCCTCTCTGCCATTTTCTCAAGAGTGTGTTATCTTAATCGAAGGTGATAAACACCTAGTGATCTACGGACAAAAAACCGTACAGGGACCAAAGGAGGTGATGCCCATGATCGATAGTAATAAAATTATGGGTCATCTGGTTGGAGTTAGCCGGCTGTGCGCCGGGGCTGTTCTCTAGCAGTCAGCTCGGTTCTCTTCGGAGAATCACATTAGTTGATCTGCTGGGTTGGCTCAGAGTTCCTCCCGGCAGTCTGGTTTCAATCAGAAGACCCGCTAGACCGCTCTCACATAAGTGCTATGGATTTAACCAAAACACTTCCGTGGGAGCGGATAGTTTTTTTAGGGGCAATTAGAGGTGTTCCTAAGTTGATAAGGAAAAGAAAAATGGCTGAACTACTCAGTGATGCACAGATTCAGGAACGGGTAACTCAGCTAGAAGGCTGGACGGTAGAAGGAAAAGAACTGCGTAAGACTTGCAAATTCAACGATTTCGTAGAAGCTGTTAACTTTGTCAACAAAGTTGTTGAACCCGCTGAAGCTGCCGGACACCATCCCGACTTAAGTGTTTCTTATAACAAGGTAACGATCGCTCTGACTACTCATGATGCAGGTGGCTTAACTTCAAAGGATTTTGACATGGCTCAAACACTTTCTCAGATTCGTTAAGAAAACCTGACAAAATCCCTCAAAAAGATTGACTGATGTAGAATTTTATGTAAAGGTCTGGTGAAATTCAACTCAATCATGAGGTTGTTAACTAGATTGCTCTTAGGGCTTCCCCCCAAGCAACTCAGGCAGTAGAGCAGAGTGAGAGCGCCAGCTACTTTATTCTGCTCCTCGTGGATTGGGATTGTGGGAAGGGCAAGCTTGCAGAAAAAAATAGAATAATCATCGGCATAGCATCTGCTACTTAGACGATGTACCATGGTTCGAGAAGGGCAATCAAAACTCTTTTTGTAACGGTGTGAGGACAAGAATGAAGATGTCTAACTTACTGTGGATACTGTGGAAGTCTTTAATTATTAGCCCAACGGTGTTGGGTGCAACGCTAATTGTTTCTACATTGGGAGCGCGTGCAGCAGATAGCATCAAACCCCCTCTGGCTGAGAAGCAAGCTGTAACTGGAGCTGTTGAGTTGTCAACGGCTGAAGTGGAAAGCACCCAAAACAAATCTGTGCCAATGGCAGCAGAAGCCAAGGCAGCACCTGTCTCATCGGAGCCAGTTGTTGCAGGTGTTGAAGTAGCCAAGGAAGTTGCACTCAGCGCCACTCAACTAGATCTAGATCAAGTTAGTGTCGCAGAAGTTGAAGCAACGGCACCCATGTCGGTAGAGCCAGTAGTGGAGCCAACTCTCGCTCAGGCTACGCCAGCAGCACCAAACGACGCTCAGATCTTAGATCAAATCAACCGCTACGGCAGCGAAGGTGCAGGGGACTCCCAAGGTCAAGTGACCAATGTGGGTCAGTTACGAGATGTTTCTCCAGGTGACTGGGCTTATGAAGCGCTGCGCAGCTTGGTAGAGCGCTACGGCTGTATTGCAGGTTATCCCGATGGAACCTACCGAGGCAATCGTGCATTAACTCGCTACGAGTTTGCTGCTGGTTTGAATGCTTGCTTGCAGCAAATCGAGCGTTTGATTGCTGGTGGCGGTCCCACGGGAGACGGAGACTTAGAAACCCTGCGGCGGCTGATTCAAGAATTTGAAGCAGAACTGGCAACCCTAGGGGCACGGGTGGATAACCTGGAAGGTCGCGTCGCGTTCTTGGAAGATAATCAGTTCTCTACAACCACCAAGTTATCGGGTGAGGTGATTTTTGCGCTCACTGATACCTTCGGAGGTGATGATGAAACCTTTGAATTTGCGGGTACTGAGATCGATGTTGATGATGACACCAATACCATCTTCGGTGACAGGGTACGTTTAGAACTCAACACCAGCTTCACGGGTCAAGATCGTTTGGTGACTCGTCTCGCGGCTGGGAACCTCGATGCTTTTCGCCCTGGCAGTCCGACAATCAATGGTGAGAGCTTCAATACAGCCGAAGCATTCCAGACCTTCAACCTTGGAAATACTGGTAACGATGTCATAATAGACTGGCTAGCCTATTACTTTCCCTTCGGCAGCTCAAAAGTTTACCTGGCTGCCACAGGCGGGATTCACAGCGATTACGCTCCCACTCTCAACCCTTACTTTGAAGACTACGACGGTGGTAATGGCGCACTTTCGACCTTTGCGTCCGAAAACCCCATCTATCGTATCGGTGGTGGTGCAGGTGGGGCAATTAGCCTGGGCGTCGGTCCGCTAGAGAGGGTTTTGGGACCAAGTACCCTGACTGTGGGCTACTTAGCCGGTCCAGATGCGGCAAATCCAGGTGATGACAATGGGGTGTTTAATGGTGAATATGCAGCCCTAGCCCAGCTCAATTTCAATCTCGGCGACCGAATTGGTATTGGTGCAACCTATGTTCACGCTTACCATAACACTGGTAGTGATATCTTCGACCTAGGTGGTGGTGATGGTGGTGCTGTAGTTGGAACCTATTTAGCAAATAATCCAAGCGGGGTTGCATCGTTGCTGAATCCAGGTGTGCTAAATGAGACTCCAACAGTAACCAACTCCTATGGTGTAGAACTTGCATTCCGTTTAAGTGAAAACATTTCAATTAGTGGTTTCGGAACTTATACGGATGCAATTCTTATCGGTCAGGGTGGTGCTGAAATTTGGACTTACGGAGCTGGGGTAGCCTTATCCGACTTTGGTAAAGAAGGAAACATCCTGGGAGTCTTCGGTGGTGTGCAACCGTATCTAGGAAATACTGACACTCCGGGTCAGGATTTCCGACGGGGAGACACAGATGACTTGCCCTGGCACGTCGAAGCATTCTACAAGTACCAAGTGACAGATAATATTTCTGTAACTCCTGGTGTGATTTGGCTGATGAATCCTAACCAGGGTGGCGACGATGCATTTGTCGGTACGCTCAGAACGACCTTCAAGTTCTAACGCGATGGTTAAAGGTCAAGCAATACTGACCCTTTTTTAATCGTCAAGCCCCGCCAATTGGCGGGGTTTTTTCAATTTTTACAGGCAAAACCAACAAACCCCACCGGAGAACCGGGATATACTGGAAAGGTTGCACTTAATGCGAATCATAGGATCTGTGGAACTTTCCTGTAAGACGGAATACGCCCTACTTGCCCTCTTAGAACTAGCCGATCACTATAACGAAGGGGAACCCCTGCAAATCAGGCAGATTGCCGCTCAACAAACTATCCCCGATCGCTATTTAGAACAGCTTCTGGCAACCCTGAGGCGCGGCAATCTAGTGCGCAGCCAGCGAGGAGCCAAAGGTGGCTATATCCTAGCCAGAGAACCTTGGAAAATTACCCTTCTAGATGTCATTAATTGCCTGGAGGGGTCGGAGTCAAAAGTATCGACCAGTGATACCACAGCTAATACCGTAGAAAGTGCCGTCGTCGAAGAAATTTGGCAGGAAGTTCACGATCGCGCCAATGAGGTTTTGCGAGAATACACGCTCCAGGATCTATGTGAGAAACGGGATAACAGACGGCAGCTCAATATTATGTATTACATCTAGTCATTGGTCATTGATCATTGGTCATTGGTTGTGGGTTTTTACAAATGACCAATGACTAAGAACAAAGGACAAAACTCATGCGAATTGCTCGAACTATTACAGAACTTGTTGGTCGGACGCCTCTAGTTCAGTTAAATCGGATTCCCCAAGCAGAAGGCTGTTTAGCTGAGATTGTTGTGAAATTGGAGGGGATGAACCCATCGGCTTCTGTGAAAGACCGAATAGGGGTCAATATGATTAATGCCGCAGAACAGCAAGGGCTAATTACCCCAGGCAAAACGGTATTGATAGAACCGACATCAGGAAACACTGGCATTGCCCTGGCAATGGTAGCGGCGGCAAAAGGCTACAAGCTGATATTAACCATGCCAGATACGATGAGCATAGAGCGCCGCTCGATGTTACAAGCTTATGGAGCACAACTGGAATTGACGCCAGGTCTTGAGGGAATGAGCGGCTGTATCAGGCGAGCACAGGAACTGGTTGATTCCCTGCCCGATGCCTATATGCTCCAGCAGTTCCGCAACTCAGCTAACCCAGACATTCACCGACTGACTACGGCTGAAGAAATCTGGGAAGATACGGAGGGACAGGTTGATATTCTTGTGGCTGGAGTTGGGACAGGGGGGACGATTACTGGCGTGGCGGCGGCAATCAAAGCCAAGAAACCCAGTTTCCAAGCGATCGCTGTCGAACCAACCAGCAGCCCTATTCTATCGGGCGGTTCTCCTGGATCCCACAAAATTCAGGGTATTGGTGCTGGCTTCATTCCTGAAGTTCTAGACGTTAAACTAATTGATGAGGTGATTGCCGTGACAGACGACGAAGCGATCGCCTACGGTCGTCGTCTAGCCCGCGAAGAAGGACTGCTATCCGGTATTTCTACGGGGGCTGCCCTGTGCGCTACCATCCGCGTCGCTCAACGCCCTGAAAATGAAGGACGCCTGATTGTTATGGTTCAACCTAGCTTCGGGGAACGTTACCTCAGCACTCCTCTATTTCAAGACCCAGCCCTACAAATGCCAGCCGTCTTGAACGAACGCTAGCTATGTCACACGCCAATTATTACGAAACCCTCGATATCAGTATTCAAGCGACACCCACAGAAATCAAACAAGCCTATCGGCGTCTCGCCAAGCTCTTTCATCCCGATCGCCAGAACACAAGCATCGACCCTGAAAAAATCATCCAAATTAATGCCGCCTATGAGGTACTAGGAGACCCTCAGCGCCGCCGTTCCTACGACCAGCAACTTCGAGTTCCATGGCTGCAACCAAGGCGCTCAAACCGCCAACAACGCGCGGCTGATGCTCAACAACAGTATCGGCGTTATCGAGAAAGCACCAAAGATACTGATGTCCAGGTTCATGAGTGGTTGCAGCACGTTTACAAACCCGTCAACCAATTCATTAGTCCCATCCTGAACGTTCTTGACGAGCAAATCGATCAACTCGCCGCCGATCCCTTTGATGATGAACTCATGGCTCAGTTTCAGGACTATATAGAAAACTGCCGTCACTATCTCAATCAAGCCCAGCTCACCTTTCGCTCTCAACCCAATCCTGCCCTTGTCGCCGGTGCTGCTGCTAGCCTCTACTACTGCCTCAATCAGTTAGGGGATGGTATCGACGAGTTAGAACGGTTTACCTTCAACTACGACGAGCATTACCTACATACGGGTCAAGAACTCTTCAGAATTGCCACAGGGTTGCGCTGTGAGGCAAGAGAGGCGCTTAGAGGGATTGTATGAGTGGGGGGACAATTCCCAGCCCACACCCCTTAACGAAGAGACGTAGAGAAAATTCAGAATTCCCAAAAATCGATTATTCTGGAAACAGCGCCAGTTCACGGAAATTTACATTATCCGCAAGCGATCGCACCCCTAATGAAATGCATCATTAACCGCCGCGCCCAGTTCTCTGCCAGTCACCGCTACTGGTTGCCGGAACTCAGCGAAGCTGAAAACATTGAAAAGTTTGGTCTGGGTACTCGATTTCCTGGACATGGTCATAACTATGTCCTATTTGTTTCCCTAGCAGGCGAACTGGATGACTATGGTATGGTGCAAAACTTGTCTGAAGTCAAAAAGGTGATCAAGCGGGAAGTCACCAGCCAACTGGACTACGCTTATCTTAATGACACTTGGTCAGAATTCCAACAAAGCCTACCCACCACTGAAAACATTGCCCGTGTAATTTGGCAACGGTTAGCGCCTCACCTACCCCTCGTAAACATCCAGCTATTTGAACATCCAGAACTTTGGGCTGACTATCAAGGAAACGGCATGGAAGCACATTTGACCCTCTCTACCCACTTTAGCGCTGCTCATCGGCTTGCTCATCCCAAACTCAGTTACGAAGAAAACTGCGAGATTTACGGTAAATGCGCCCGTCCTAATGGTCACGGACACAATTACCACTTAGAAGTCACCGTTAAGGGTGAAATCGACTCGCGTACTGGTATGATTGTCGATCTGGGAACCTTGCAGAAAGTTATTGATGACTATGTGGTGGAACCCTTTGACCATACATTCCTCAACAAAGATATTCCCTACTTTGTTGAGATTGTGCCTACCGCCGAAAATATCGCCATCTATATCCGGAACTTACTGCAACAGCCCATCCACCAGATAGGAGCCGAGCTTTACAAAGTTAAACTAGTCGAAAGTCCCAACAACTCCTGCGAAGTCTATTGCACCCAAGCCGCTTCATCCTCCGAAACCGTGAGGGCAAGCGAGCCGATGCTGACTTCTGCGTAAGAAAGTTATCCTAGACAAAGTATTGCTTGACGGCTATGGGGGTACAGTAATACTTAGTACCCTTATCTTGTTCCAAAAATAAAGTCTCTAAACTTGATCAACAAATGCTCACCCAATACTTGGTAAAATCACTTCCGGATGAGCAATCATCTCTTCTGTATCGATTGATGAGTGAAGAGTCAATGACCGGGGTATAGCAGATTATAACACAAGCCTTTTGCTCTAGATCAAGTCGTTAGAAAACTTTTGGTAATATGGGCAAAAGCTCAGTCATCCTGTCATCATACCCAGATCCCGCGCTCTAACGATAAAATGTCCTATTTGAGGTAACAGTAGAGGAACTATGGAATCGAACCCGCAAAAATCTGAATATACCGAAAGCGTTTCCCCAGAAGTCACGGCTTCAACGCCAGCTCTTAAAGAAGCCCAAGAGCATAGTAGAGTAGACGTAAACGTTGACGAACCCGGTACAGTCGCACAACTGCCGCCTGCAAGCCGTCCAACTGACGAACCTTGGCAGGAATGGGTGCAACCTGTTTTGGACTTCGTGGCGAAACTTCCTGCTATCATCAGTGGATTTTATTATGAGTACCAACAATCAATCCTTGTTGTTGGACTGGTACTAGCAGGCTTTATCACCGTATACATTACACTGGCAGTACTCGATGCCATCAATGACATTCCCCTATTGGCACCTATTTTTGAACTGGTGGGGATTGGCTACACGATTTGGTTTGTTTCCCGTTACCTGTGGAAAGCTGAAAGCCGCAAGGAGCTAGGAGTGGAGTTTAACTCTCTCAAGGGACAGTTATTAGGCAAAAATTCATCCCAGCTCTAATCCTGTTGAAACAATCATCAGGCATCCGAGTTTAACAACTGCCCCGGCACAAAATTATTCACACATTATCGTAGGGACACAGGCATTGCTTGTGTCCCTACAGTTGTTTTATGGGCTGACATTCCCTACTCCCGTTCGGACTTCGGCGTGACCCTTCGACAGGTCTTAGGCGGAGACGCTCAGTGTTCACTGAGGCTTCTCGAAGTGTCGAACGCTGACGCTCACGGCAAAAGCCTACTCCCTACTCCCCAAAATTTCAACTCGCAGGATCTTAGGCAAACCCCTAACAGATTCGTCACCCACCTCACCCCTCTTGCTCGTTGAAATCTCTGTTAAGTCTTTGACAAAATCAGCCAATTGCTCGGGTTGTGTTTGTTGCAGTGCCTTCAATAGCTGTAAGCTCTCAGTCATTAACGCAGTAACATCAACCCCTTCGTAAGCAGGTTGATAGTCTCTGAGTCGTCCGATTCCCTCACCTAGCAAAACAACTGCACCGCGCCAGTTGAGATTACCCAAGTGATGACAAGCAACGGCTATTTGCAATATGCCTTGGTAAAAACGCCTTTGCGGTTCTACCGCTTCCATCCACAATGCCTCTAGGGTATCGTGACAGGCATAAAACTCATGCTGATTGAACTGCTCGACACCTCGCCAAAAGTCCTCAGTCATCGGTCATCTATGATTACTTATTAATCATTGGTCATCCCAAAGGACGAATGACCAATGAACAGCGACAACAGGGGATATTAGGTCATGCTGTCTCGCACAGCTTGAATTTCCTCAATGGCAATATCCTGCTTATCGCCAGCAAATTCGTTATCTGGCGTCAGGAACAACATACAATGGCACTCCTTACGCTCTCGCATGGGGATGCAAGGACAGTTCCAATAAGCGGCTTTCACCTCTGCTTCTTTATCTTCATAATGGCGACAAGGGCATAAAGGAGCACCCAGTTCATCCTTATGTTTGGCAAGTCCTTCAACCACCACAGCAGTCACGGAAGGCTCTACACAGAAGTAAGTGCCAGTCCGCTTGGCATAAGTTTCGGAAAAATTCTTCATTGCCGCCAGGGTTTTATGACTGGAGGTATTGGTGGTTTTTGGTGTAGTCATCCTAAAGCTCGATAGTTCAACATTTTTTAGCATTTTAACGCAAGGGTGAATCTGCCTCCTGCCTTACTTTTGCAAAGGTTGTTGTAGCTGACGTTGCAGAGGTTGTTCGCTATCGATGACAATTCCTGCATAATTGTGAGGCGCTGTTGCTGTCAGGTTACTTTTAGCTGAAGTGGATGACCATAGTACCGAGCGACTGCCAGGGGGTAGGGAGTTGAGACTGACAGGATTTTGAGTGAGCCAAATTAAGGGCAGCATCGGTGGCTCACCAGCATCGGCATCTTCCTCTGCCTGGGTTGCAGCTAGGGCTTCTAAAACCACTTGATTGCCATGCAAAAGACCCGTTTTGCTTGTCCAGAGTCTTGCCGTTAGCCCATGAGAACAAGCGTAGAAGTACAATGAAGCGGCGGCAATGACTGCTGCCTCAAAATCGTCCCAATGCCAATGGAACGAACTATCTAAACAAATGATAATATCTTGGGAACCCGTAAAGACTTCTAACTCGCGTACCAGCAATTCCCCGTAACGAGCGCTAGTGCGCCAGTGAATGAGTCGGGTAGAATCTCCCACCCGATAAGGTCGAAGCGATCGCGTCAGGTCTTCTGTAGCAGCGTGAGAGCGCCGATGGCTATAAATTTGGGGACTATCTTGCTGACCCATCTTATCCACTAAAGGACAATTAACTAGAGGTAGTACTGTCGGGTAAACAATGGCTACGGCTAAGGCAGTCTGACTGCGACGGCACCAAAACAATCCCAAAGGATTGCCGGTTCTGAGTTGTACTTCATGCCATCGATACACGCCTCGTTTGTGAGTGGGATGGAAATAAACCCAGTGATGGGTACTGTGAGGCGGAATGCTTTCTACGGGTGTTTGTACGGGTTTTCCCAGTTCCGATTGCAAAACGTCCTGCACTTGCAACAGATTTTTTGGCTTAGACGTAGGATTTTCGATTTCCAGTTCAATCGTAAGCTGATCATTTACTGTTACTGGTGAGATGGGGCGTCGTTGGATGCGGAGGTGGCGCAGAGATCGCGGTGGCAGAAGTGCTGCCAGTCCCAACAGGGCAAAAATGATGCCGCTGATGACATACAGCCACCCTGCCATCGTATTGGTAGCTGCCCCAAAGAAAGAAACAGCAATGCCCCCCAACAACCAACCGGCATAGGCGGGATTTACCCAGTGGGTTTCTAGCCAGTCAGTAGTGCGATTGATAATACTCATTCTCATCCAGCACTAAGTTTTGAACCTTGCGATCGCCTGATAGGATACTTTCTCTATCATCACATACCTCTAATTAATACAAATTTGTAGCTCAATTGCGTAATGAGAGAAATTTCCACTCCCTACTCCCTACTCCCTACTCCCTACTCCCTACTCCCTACTCCCTTTTAGCTGTTCCAGTATTTTGGCAACCCACTTTACAGTTCCCGGTTCTGTCAAAATTCCTTGGGTAGGACTCAACAAAAATGCTAGAACGAAGAAACCAAAGATAACCAGAACAATTGCCGGACCTGATGGCAAATCGAAGTGATAGCTCAAATACATTCCACCAATACCAGAAATTATCCCAATTACCGCACCCAATCCCATCATGTGATGAAGTTCTTTGACTAATAGATAGGCGGTAGTTGCCGGACCAACCAGCAGGGCAATGACTAACAGAACTCCCACGGTTTGCATACTGCCAACGATGGTGAGCGTAATGGCACAGACTAAACCCAAATACATACTCGTTACGGGTAAGCCACTAGCTTGTGCTCCCAGCGGGTCAAAGGTATAAAACAAAAGTTCTTTGTAAAAAACTTTAGTCAATAGCAAAATTACAACCGTAATGACCAAAGTTTGCCAAACATCCGACGGTCTGACTCCTAGAATATCGCCAAAAAGGATAGAATTTAGGTCGGTTTGATTTGTTTTCAGTAAGGAGATGAGAATAACTCCCAACGCCAAAAAACTACTTAAAATCAGTGCCATTGCTGCGTCTAATTTGATTCGCGATCGCTTGTGAATCCCTGCAACCAACAAAGCACTGAGAGTACCCGAAATAAACGCACCTAAAGACAGATATTGCTCTCCAAAAAAAAAGGCAATCGATAGTCCGGGGACGACGGCATGGGAAATCTCTGCGGCAATCATACTCATTTGTTGCACAATCAAGTAACTGCCCACGACGGCACTTAAAATACCGAGTAAAACTGCCGTAGCGATCGCATTTCTCATAAACTCGAAACTGAGAGGCTCAATGAGCCACGCTATCATAAAATTACCCCACAACTAGTAAAATCGAAGCCTGATAGCTATCTCTCAGACTATTTTTCAAGTAACCGATAATTGTGAGTATTACCTATACCATGACAAGGCTCATTACTTGACCGTAAGCATTTTTAAGATTCTCTCTGGTTAGAACGTCTGTCTTTGAACCCACAGCGATAATTTTCTTGTTTAGCAATAAAAAGCGATCATAGTACTCTAAATTTTCTCCTAAATCGTGGCTAATCACTACTATGATTTTATTGTTCTGCTTGAGTTCAGATAAAATGTCAAAAATAATTTCTTCGGTCTTTTTATCTATACCTGCAAACGGTTCGTCAAAACATAACAAATCGGCTTGTTGAGCGATCGCCCTTGCCAGAAATACCCGCTGCTGCTGTCCACCCGACAGTTCACCAATCTGACGATTGCGGTACTCCAACATACCAACCCGTTTCAGGGCATCTATAGCAATCTCTTTAGATTGGCGGCTGGGTTCTCTAAACCAACCCGTATGGACTGTACGACCCATCATCACTACATTTCGCACCGCGATTGGGTAATCCCAGTCTATTTGATTGCGCTGCGGCACGTAAGCCACACGCCGCAATTGGCTTTTCAGTGGTTTTGAGCAAAACTTTACCACACCGCTAGTTACGGGAATTAGTCCTAGAATCGCCTTAAGCAGAGTACTTTTACCCGCGCCGTTAGGACCGAACAAACCAGTCAGTTGTCCGGGTTGCAGGGAAAAGGAGACGCTGCTAATCGCCTCGGTATCCCGATACCGAACTGCCAAATTTTGGACTTCGAGCATTACTAAATATGAGAATGACTACCATTAACAAATTATGCCTTAAATATAAGGATAATCATTCTCGTATTTAATTGAGAGAGTTAGTTATAGCTATAACAGGCTTACCGCCAAAGAAAACCAAAGGGTGACTCTTGTCCTTATAAAGATAATGATTATCATTCAAAGGGGTTCTTCGCTCTCAATCGTTCAATAGAACAGAACCCTATTCCTCACTGTCCTGAAAGACTTCCGAAGAAAACATCTCCGTCAATGTGCGCAGGTAGGATAAAAACACTGCCATATCGTCGGGGGGCAAGCGATTGTACATTTCCCACCCCATTATTTTCAGCATTTCCTGCACTAGTCTCCAACTCACCCGTAAACGAGGGTATAACATGATGCAAAGGGGAAAGAGTTCTCGCTGCACCGAACGGATATCATCTTCTAAAACGCAAAGGCACAGATAAATCTGGAACATCTCCACATCGCGGATACTGGCAATTTTGACGATATTGCTATTGAGACGACCGCTGTAGCTTTCATAGCTGGGATTGAGACGGCAGACTTGCTGGCAAACCGATGTGGCAATTTTAGAACTAGCGGGTAGAAGATGCTGAACAGCAACAAGAGACGGAGAATTAAAGGGATGGTTGGCAGCGGCTCCATAGGCAGCGTGTAGTGGCATATACATATGGTCATCCATCACCTTTAGGTAAGGCGACCACAGCTTTTGTTCCGCACGTGAAAGCCAACTGAGTAACTTTTGCCCCGTGTAGTGAAACTGCATACTAACAAAGCCAATGGCACGGCGGTCAACGCTGGTGTATTTCTGCCGAACTTGACCGAAGTCTTTCCCCACAATTACGGACAGGCGGCGAGGGGTAAAGCCTTGAGCGTAGGCATCAAGGGTTTTGTGAAACAGATAGCGAGTATCAGCGGCAATTTCCAAAGGATTGACTAAGTTTGGGTCAACGCCGTGACGCCGAATTTCTTCAGAGAGTAAGTTTTCTGTCTCAGACCAAGCTTGAGCACTGGCTAAGGTCAGGTTTTGCATTAGCTTCTCAGTAGTGCGTTCTCGACCCTCTTTAGAGGTTACTTCCTTGAAATCGTCGGTTTCCTCTAACGGCGACGACTCGTCCTCTTGGGCAGTAACGGAAACATAGTATTTCCGCGCCCAGAGAACTGCCAGAGAATGAACATTTGATTTTTGGGAAGTCGTGTTTTTGGAAGTCGTGTCTAAAGAAGAACGGTCTTCAACGGGAGATTTGGAAGCTGAATGTCCTGGCGATGCCAATGGATAATTCATAAAGTAAATCCTGGTGGAAACTAAATTCCCTTGGATGAAAAGGATAGAGAGGTAAGTCTCTCTTGCCTGCTAACGAATAGGAGAGGTAGAGGACTAGGGAAGCATCCTTTCCTCTTTGGATTTTAAAGTTTAGATTTTGGAGTGAGTTCTAGGAGAGCCGATTGTGCCTATGCATATCCCTCAGCCCTAGGACGGTTCTCGAGTTGCTACCCTGATTTGGCTCAAAAACGGCTTTTGTCATATTTTTACTTTTTTTGTATTCCATAATACATTAAAGTGTTGATTGTTAAAAGAAATAACTATTTCTCATTTATGTTCTGGCAGGTTGGCACAAGCTAAGGGGTGTCAAAGCTTGATAAGCCTAATAGCGATCGCTATTAGAGTGACTGGCGATGAGGGATTAGAGACTCTCAGAAACCTGATGGGCTGAATGGATGAGTGACTTAGATCACTTTGAACAAGTTACTGCGCCCATTGCCGTAAGAGATAAGCGTAGTATAGCTCCTTATTTACTTTATCCATAGCCCAAATTTTTCTGCCATCCTTCTCTAGCTTGATTTTTCCCTGACTCAAACCCGTCGTTACGATCGCACTTTCCCATTCCCGCAGTTCAAAAAACTCTGGATGAGCGAGATAGGTGGTAGCCAGAACGTCCCAGAAGTAATAATCTTGGGGGATAACAAGGGCGTAACACTGTCCGGCAAAATCTGAGAGAGGATACTGACGCTGTTTACCTAACTGACGAACAAACTCGGAGGTAACGGGGACAGTGTTAGTGATGTCGAGGGGACACAGGATGATGGGAATCTGGGTTTGCCAAACCCGATGCACGGCGAGAGAGTCCCAGTAGGCATTCCATTCGGCTGAACCGTCCTGTCCCGCTTCTAGGCTTTTTTCAACGTTGCCAGGAACGTTGATAGCTCCTCCCATCCAGACAAGTTGCTCAATTTTGGCTTCGATTTCCGGTGCTAGGTCGAGGGCGGTGGCAAGGGTCGTTAATGGTCCTGTTACCATGAGTGTGACAGGTTGAGCAGCACTTAAAAGCGATCGCACCATAAAGTCTTGACCCGTTTCTCTCAGCAGAGGAGTCTGAATCGATTCGTGTTGGTTGAGAATCGGCAGATGATCGACAATAAAAGAATCGCGGCGGTAGAGAGTAGGGAAGGGATTGATACCCCGTACTGTACTTTCGGCAACAGGAATATCCGAACGTCCCATCAAATCTAGAATTTTGCGAGTGGCGCTGACAGCAGGTTGAATGTAGCAGTCGGCAGGGGTGACAATGATACCTAAGGGTTGGATGTGTTCCATCGTCAGCAGCAGTAGGGTAGCGAGATAGTCATCCACACCGCCATCGTGATCTAGAATTACCAGTGGTTTGGACATAGTGTTAAGTAGCTCAGCACCATTAAATTTAACAAGTGAGGGTCGTCATTTGTCATTGGTTATTTGTCCTGGTTTGACATGGGACTTCTCGCGGAAACGTTTAAGTACTGCGAGGTGAAATAGTGATTTGGTGAAGAAAATACTCAATAGATTTATCCTCTGGTTTAGGAAGCTTTCGTTTAAGCTAGTCAACGGGTTGTGGAAGTTACCAACTTGGTCAGTTGTTGTGGGTGCAATCCTGCTTTTAATAGGAGTTATCCTTACTACTGATGAACAACCTCAACTCTCCAAGATTCTGAATAATGTTGAAGCAATTAGTATTCTTGCCGCTGTTGTTGTCTTCTTCAAAGAAACTCCTAATCGAAAAAAGCAATTTTACTACCAAGCGTGGCGCACGATAGATACAGCGCACGGATTAAAAACCAGCTATGCAAGAGTTCAAGCACTGCAAGATTTAAACGAAGAGGGTGTCAGCTTAAGAGGATTAAACAGTCCTGGAGTTGATCTACAACGGATTAACTTACATCGAGCGTTTCTCTACGAAGCCATCCTCGAAGGAACCAACCTCCTTGCAGCCGACCTCAGTAGCAGTAACCTGAACAAAGCTAACCTCAATGCAGCCAACCTCAGTGAAGCCAACCTCAATAGAGCTGATCTCTGTGGAGCCAATTTGACTGGAGCTAATTTGAGTGAAGCTGACCTTTGTGGAGCTGACCTCATTGGCGCTCAACTCAGTCTAAGCAACCTGATGGGAGCTAATTTGAAGGAAGCCGACCTCAGTAGAGCTGACCTCGATAGAGCCAACCTTGGTAGAACCAACTTGACTAGAGCGGATCTGATTGGCACCAACCTGAATCAAGCTGATCTCAGTGGAGCCGACTTGAGTGGAGCCGACCTCAGTGGAGCCAATCTCAGTGGAGCAACCCTGATTGGCACCAACTTGAGTGGAGCCGACCTCAGTGAAGTCAATCTGAGTGGAGCTAACTTGAGTGGAGCTAACTTGAGCGAAGCTGACCTGAGTGGAGCCGACTTGAGTGGAGCCAACTTGAGCGAAGCGAATCTCCTAGGAGCCTACCTCAGTGAAGCCGAGCTTTTTGGTGCAAACCTGAAGAAAACTAACCTGCACACAACCAAGTTTTTAACTCCAGCCCAAATTAAATCTGCGCAAAATTGGCAGATCGGTAACTATAATGAGCAACTCCGCAAAAAACTAAACTTACCGCCAGACTAAAGATTGGGTGAATCTAAGATCTTGCACCAATTGCAACAATCTGCCAGTGGTTAAAACCACTATTGGTAACAATTTAAAAAAGTGTGCTTTTTGTCAATGAGTCAATATACTCAATGGTTTTGTTGTGGAGAATGATAATCATACCCTTGACAAGTGGGAGAAAAACTAGCTGTACTCGCCTTTTTCCCTACTTATCACGATTATTATTATCAAACCTTGTCATCAACTGGGGTTAAGAGACAGAATTCTCAACTTACCGTTAATAGTAGCGGTAGTATTAACCTTGAAAAGTCAGTAGTCTCGATGATCAGCAGGGAGCGTAAAGATTTTTACCCTAAACCATAGAAAATTTCTTGATTCTAGGCATTCTAGTCTATGATTGGATTGAATTAGATTTTCAATATTTTTATATGTCAAACTATTATAGCGTACATCCTAACTCCATTCAAAAAGTTCAATTAGCCTGGAAGCGCAAGAGTAATGGATGGGATCACCAACTAGCTGAAGAATTAGGGATATCGCTGCAAACGGTTAATCTTTTCCTAAAGGGTCAACCCATCGCGCAGCTAAATTTTGTATTAATCTGCCAAGTATTAGGGATGAATTGGCAAGAAATTGCCGGGATGAATATACCCGAAAATGCCCTAACTACTTCACCTATAGAAGTGAAGCTTTTGGAAATGGATGACAATCTCAATCCATCAGAAAAGAGTAGGATTGTTGATGAAGCCCTAAGAGATTTAGTCAGAACACTCTGTGAAATGTTAAGCCGGATAACCCGAAAAGCTGGAGATTTATTAAAGGCAGACCGGACTAGTATTTTTTTACTGGATAGAGAACGCCAACAACTCGGTTCAATCATTGCTGAAGATGGTGGTGGTGGTTCTCTTTTAATCGATTTACCTGTGGATAAAGGAATAGCCAGTTTAGCTGCTACATCCTTAAACACTATTAATATTCCATTTGATGTCTATGAAGATCCACGCTCTGAAGTCGCCAAACGTGTTGATGAAAGGACAGGATACCGTACCTATACCATTCTGGCTTGGCCCCTGTTAAATGAACAAAAAGATTTAGTAGCCGTTGTGCAATTACTTAACAAGCTAAAGCCAAATTATAACCCAAACGATGATTTATTAATAAGAATTGATCCGCATGGATTTACATCAGAGGATGAAGCGGTGTTTGCTAAATTTGTCCCTTCAATTATTAAAGTTCTTGAACGATGCCAGTTTTGCTATCAACTTGCCCAGAAACTGAGCAGAGACATTGCCCCCTTTCAATCGGGTGTGGGTTTAAAAGAGTCTGAACTCATTGCTCAACTCAGACGACAGGAGAAACAATTGCGGCAAATACTCCAACGAATTTAAGCCCAACAAATGGTGCTATGGAAAAGATTGTGGGAGGGAGTCTTTACCCGCATTCTCTACGCCGGACTTCGTGCCGCTAACGCTTTACTCGCTTCGTGATCGCACTCCTCGGAGCCTTTCCCTGCAGGGTAAACATATCAGTCATCAGGCAAGTTCTCAAAACTGGCAAATATTTGGGGGACTGACTGGGCAAGTTGGCAGTGCGTTAGCGGAGCTATCCGAAGGAATCGGATTGTCTCCAAGAGAAAGCGATTCTAGGTTTATGAGTCCTGCTAGAGGAGTGATATCTGTGATTTGGTTATTATGGAGGTGAAGCGACTCCCCATCCCCAACCACTGAACACCCACATACTGATCATCAGAGCAACGGTACTAGTTGATTTCATGGTTGATGAACTCCCTATAAAATATTGTCTTTAAATTGCCAGATGCTTAGTGTTGACGTGGTTCTTCCAAAGGTTTATTCAGGAAAAAGCGGATGAGGTCGGCAATTTCACTAGCGGCATATCTAGTAAAGGCATAGCCGGATAAATTTATTTTTTTGGAGTGAGAAGCTATTTGTAAAATAACTACCCATGAGTCGGTTTCGTAATGCCGTAAGCCTCTTCTGTGAGTCTTGTATCTCTTTGGGGTAAACACATTGACATCATCCAGTGAATATTTCATTTTTTTTACATATAAAAATCTTTCAATTTTGATACTTAACTTATTCTCAGATTTGTCAAATTCAACCCTTTTATTAGAGGGAAAGAAAACTCCTAGGATACCCAAGACAAGAAAAATAATGATAGGTAAATTAGGAAAAATTTTTTCACTAATGCATAACAAAAGTCCCAAAATACCAAGAATCAAAAAGGGAATAGATATCAATCTCACTGTCCAAATCAATTTAGCTTGGTCTTTAAGAGTTAAGTGAGTCGGAGTATGTTGTAAAATTTTTATGGGAATTTCTCCATCTACATCCCATTTTTGCTTTAGATTATTAGAAACTTGCTGCTGAAGTGGTTTTCCATAAGATGTATTCAGAAAACTACGGATCAGCTCTGCAAATTCAAGCGCTTGCTCTCGCTGCCAGAAATAACTTGCCGATAAGAGCCAAGAAAAATTAATTTTTCTTGAATGAGATATTGTTCCTAAAATAACTTTATAGAATACTAATACGACTTCTCCTTTCTTTCCTTGGGCTGCGGTTCTTTTTACCCTTACCGAGATATCCTTGAAAGAATATTCTCGAAAATGTTTTCCCAATAATCTTTCAGATTCAATGGTTAACTTACTTTGATTGTTGTCAAAGTAAAAGGTTTTGTGTGGAGCAAAAAATATCCCGATGCCACCTAACAGCACAAAGAGTCCAGACGTATAGAAAATCGAAATGTTTTTTTCATTAATGTGATTAATGATCAAAACGATACTCCCAAGAACTAAAACTACACCACAAAATAATCTTACCAACCCAGTCACGATCGCTGACTGTTGAAGACTCAGATGAGTTGAAGTATTCTCTACAATTTTCATTGATGAACCTTATCCAAGTGATAATTAACTACAGTTAATACGTGTCTTTGCAAACTGCTAATTGATTTTGCAAGTTGGCTCCGCGACTGGATCACCTTGAATGTAAGTCACAAACATCCGGTTTTGTAATTCTGTGAGAAGGCTAACATCTGTTATTTGGTTGTTACCGACGTAAAGAAACTCTAGGTTTGTGAATTTTAGTAGGGGACTGAAATCGGAAATTGGGTTGGCGATGAGGATAAGAGACTCTAGGTTTGTTAGTTCTGCCAAAGGGCTAATATCTGTGATTGGGTTAGCGGGAATGCCAAGATCCTCCAGATTCATAAGTTCTGCGAGAGGACTGACATCTGTGATTTGGTTATCTCTGAGGTAAAGCACCTCTAGGTTAGGAAGTCCTGCCAGAGGACTGACATCTGTAATTTGGTAGCCACTGAGGGAAAGCTCAGTGCGACTTAACAGATTCTCGGCAGCTTGTTCACAATCACTTGTGCCTGCGGCTTCTAACAGCGCCTCTACTGTTTTTCTCGCTTCGGCTGACAAACTTGCTTTTTGTTGACACCACTCTTTAAAAGAACTCCCAAGACTGGGTTCAGCAGCGTGAGCGACTCCCCAGCCACTGAACACCCACATACTGATCATCACAGCAACAGCACTAGTCGATTTCATAGTTGATGAACTCCCCATAAGTCTTGTCTAGATTGTTATCGAACTTCCGAGCAACTATCTCAGCCAGTCCTTAAAACGTAACCCTTTAGTCAAGGTTCTCCCTTCATGAACTATTTAGGGCTGCTATAGTGCCTATTACTGAATGCTGAACACTTATGCAATAAATCTAATTTTTTAACCTTCAGTATTAATACCTAGCAAAAACATACTGCATATCCTCACTCTCGATGAGAGATAGATAAATTAACAGCCATCTGTACTTTCTCTTAATGAAGGACTGAATCATGCGTCTATATCTAGTCAGCCTCTGCTTTGCCAGTATGCTGCTTTCGGTAACTCCTGCTTTCTTATCACCTACATTGGGCAAGTTTATGAAGAAATAGAAAAAGACGATCGGGCGTTGGATTACTACCAGCGAGCTTTGTCAATTTGGAGGGAAGTCGGCGATGATTATGACTATAGTGAATCTAGGGAAAGAGAAATCTCCGTTGTGCGGGATTCTCTGCTGGGAAATCCCCAGAGTAGCCCACCATGATCAAGCTGAGAATAAAGTTCCTCAGCCAGCACCGATACTGGAAAAGGATTCACCCATAGCACGCCGTATAATTCTCCCAACGGCTTATCGAGTCTTAAGAGCGCCCAATCGTCGGCATTTGGAAACTGGTTACCCTCGCTGAAGTCCGTACCAACTAGAGATTCAACAACCATAGCCGCATCAGATAATTTTTTAATAAAACTACTATTTCCGCCCCGAAATCCTGACATTAAAAATAAAAAAATCGTCCTGAAAGGAGCCTGAATTTAAGTAGCTTATAGTAGCTCCTACCTTAAGCTTTCGTTACAATTATGGCATTAACGACTGATCGTAATAAAAATAATAAAAGAGTTAAACTTAGTACAGGACTTGTATTTATAATGATTCTATGTTCTGGCTGTTTCGACCAGATCGATCAAGTAACATTCCAGACTTGTACAGATGCTGAAAAAACAGTAGACGCCGCTCAGAAAGACTATCAGCAGTTTCTTTATGGGCTAGCCAAAGAGGATACAGAGAAAGAAGCGATCGCACAGGCTGTAGTGATGGAAACGCTCAAAGATGCCGAAGAAGAAGCTTTTCGGATTTGCGAAGGGAATTGATGCCGAAGTTAACGCTTTCTAGATACCCCACACCCCACACCCCACACCCGAAGCGCCTAACAATGAGCAATGAAAAATATCAAACTGAGTACATTTTGGGAGTCGCTGCGCTCTAGCTACTGGTTTGTGCCAACACTCATGGCAGGGGGAGCGATCGCTCTAGCGTTTACGATAGTAACGCTTGACCAGTCCGGTAAATCTGGACCGATTCAGAAGTTGGGCTGGGTATACACGGGGGGACCCGATGGTGCGAGGACAGTGCTTTCAACGATTGCGGGTTCGATGATTACCGTTGCGGGTACTGCTTTTTCGATTGTCATTGTTGCTCTTACACTGGCTTCCTCACAGTTCGGTCCACGACTGCTGCGGAACTTTATGCAGGATACGGGTAATCAGGTGGTGCTGGGTACGTTCATCGCCACGTTTATCTACTGCTTGCTCGTTCTGCGGACTGTGCGGGGAGATGACTACAATGTATTTGTACCGCAGATTTCAGTAACAGTTGGTATCTTATTAGGCATAGCCAGCATCGGTGTGCTGATTTACTTTATCCATCATGCCTCTACTTCGATTCAATCCTGGTATGTTATTAGAGAGGTAAATAAGGATTTAGACTATGCCATTGACCACCTCTTCCCAGAACAGATCGGGCATGGCATACCAGAGAAGCGGCGGTGGGTTGAAGAAATTCCTGTAAATTTTGACGAAGAAGCTTCGCCAATTTTGGCAATTAACAGTGGCTATCTTCTGGCGATAGATGAGGAGCAGTTGCTGAAGATTGCCAAGTCAAAAGACCTCTTGCTGCGTCTCAACTATCGCCCAGGTCACTTTATCGTGCATAGACATGAAATTGTGAGGGTTTGGCATGGGGAACGGGTGAATGAGAAACTCACTCATCAAATTAATGATGCATTTATTCTGGGTTCGGAGCGCACCGAGCAGCAGGATGTGGAATTTTCTATTCAGCAATTGGTGGAAATTGCCCTACGAGCCATCTCCCCTGCTATCAACGATCCGTTTACCGCCATTCGCTGTATTGACAGGCTCAGTGCCGGACTTAACCGCTTGGCTCAAAAAGAATTCCCTTCCCCTTATCGCTACGATGAGGATAACAATCTGCGGGTGATTGCTAACCCAGTGACATTCGTAGGGTTAATCGATGAAGCGTTTAACCAAATTCGACAGTATGGTAGTTCTGATGTCGCAGTAACAATGCGCTTGTTAGAAGCGATCGCAATTATTGCCACCCAGACTCGTAACAAGAAAGACCGAACCGCGCTGCTGCGTCATGCTGAAATGATTAAGCGCGGTAGTCAAGAGGCAGTGTCGGAGGAGTGCGATCGCCAGGATATTGAGGAGCGATATTTGGCGGCGGTGAAGGTGCTACGACGGTAAGAATGGGGAGTGGGGAATAGGGAATTCTGCTTCACCGAGTCGCGCCCTTTGCTGAAGAGTTTGTGATCTACTGGTGGTGCAAGATAGGAGTTGTATGCACTCTTCACAACAGGATCGTCAAATTTGATAGAAAAACTAAAACCCCAAAACTTTATAGTGGAACTTCACGAATACATCAATAAGGTTAAAGATTGCTTGTAGACTGGAAGTAGGGGGTTATACTCTGTAGCAGCTTTTCAGGATTAAGTTATGGACCCGATCACACTTTCTGCAACAGCGATCGCAACTCTGGTAATCACCAAGGCGTTTGAAAAGTCTGGCGAAGTCTTGGGGGAAAAGGCACTGGAGCAAGGCGGGAAGTTGGTAAAATTGCTGAAAGAGCGATTTCCCAAGGCAGATTCGGCACTGGCGCGGGTGGAGGAGAAACCGGAAGATTGGGGGGAAGCGGTGCTGGAAATTGAAGCAGCGGCGCAGGCAGATCCGGAGGTGGCAGAAGCAGTTCAGGAGGTAGCGACGGCGGCGAAGGATAACGCGAATGCCGAGATTGTGCAGAAACTGGAAGCGATAGAAGCGGCGATAAAGGCGCAACAACCTACCACTAGACAGGAATTTGGTAAGGTGGCAGAGGTCGTTGAAAAAGCCGTTTTTGGTAATACCTTTCGGGATTTTAGTGGTGGCATTCACTTCTGACTCCAGTCGCCCGAACCGGAACGGGTAACGTTAAATCCGCCACAAAATCTTCCCTTCAGCGGCGTTGTTAAGTTTGTGGGACGGGAAGACATACTCAATACTCTACACCAGCAGTTGCAGGAAAACGAGCGGGTAGCGATTTGTGCAGTTGCGGGGATGGGGGGTGTTGGGAAAACGGAATTGGCGCGGCAATATGCTGGGGAACAGTGGCAGCAGGGGACGTATCCCGGTGGGGTGTGCTGGTTGCAGGCGCGGGGAGTCGATTTGGGGATTCAGATTGTTGAGTTTGCCAGAACTTATTTACAATTATCGATTCCGGAGGGGTTAGAGTTACCGCTTCAGGTGGCGTATTGCTGGCGGAATTGGTTCCACCCCCCAATCCCCCCTTACCAAGGGGGGGACACAGGGGGGGTTCTTATCGTCATTGATGATGTCATAGATTATCAGCAGGTGCGGCAATATCTGCCCCCAGATACGTCTCGGTTTAAGGTACTCATCACGACGCGGTTACAGTTGGGTGCGTCAATTCCCCATATCGCGCTGGATGTGCTGAAACCCTTAGCCGCATTCGCTTTATTAAAATCCTTTATTGGACGAGAACAACTGCAACCCGAACCCTGGGAAGGGCGAAAACTCTGTCGCTGGTTGGGATATTTGCCGTTGGGGTTGGAGTTGGTGGGGCGATATTTGGGGCGGAAACCCCATTTATCGTTACAGGAGATGCTGTCTCGGTTGCAGGCAAAACGGTTGGAACAGTTAGCGCTGAAAAAGCCGAAGTCAGAGGATGATATGACGGCGCAATTGGGGGTACGAGATGCGTTTGAGTTGAGTTGGCAAGAGTTGGATGAGTCGGCGCGGGAATTGGGGATAGGGTTAAGTTTATTTGCTTCTGCACCGATTCCCTGGCGATTGGTGGAGGGGTGTTTGGCGGAGATTGATGGGGAGGAGTTGGAGGAAATTAGGGATTATGGGTTAGTGAATCTGCATTTAGTGCAGCGTCAAGGGAAGGATTTGTATCAATTACATCCGTTGATTCGGGAATTTTTGATCAGTAAGCGGGAAGCGTCAGGGATAGCGGATGAGTTGAAGCGGGATTTTTGTCGGGTGATGGTAGGGGAGGCAGATAAAATTCCGGAGACACCGACATTGGCAGAGATTAAAGCAGTCAATCCGGTTATTCCTCATCTTGCAGAAGCGGCGACGAGTCAACAAGACTGGTTGATGGATGATGATTTAATAATGCCTTTTGGTGGTTTGAGTCGTTTTTATAAAGGTCAAGGACTCTATAATCAAGCTGAACCTTGGTATGAAGATTGTTTATCCGTCATTCGCCAGCGTTTGGGAAAAAATCATCCCCATGTTGCTACTAGCCTGAATAATTTAGCATTACTCTACCTTTTTCAAGGACGCTACCAGGAAGCTGAACTTGTTTATCTAGAGGCTTTAGCACTATTCAAACGCCTGTTGGGAGAAAATCATCCCGATGTTGCTACTAGCCTGAATAATTTAGCAGGACTCTACTATTATCAAGGACGCTACCAGGAAGCTGAACCTGTTTATCTAGAGGCTTTAGCGCTGAGAAAACGCCTGCTGGGAGAAAATCATCCCCATGTTGCTTCTAGCCTGAATAATTTAGCAGGACTCTACTATTCTCAAGGACGCTACCAGGAAGCAGAACCGCTTTATCTAGAGGCTTTAGCGCTGAGAAAACGCCTGCTGGGAGAAAATCATCCCCATGTTGCACAAAGCCTGAATAATTTAGCAGAACTCTACTCTTCTCAAGGACGCTACCAGGAAGCAGAACCGCTTTATCTAGAGGCTTTAGCGCTGAGAAAACGTCTGCTGGGAGAAAATCATCCCGATGTTGCACAAAGCCTGAATAATTTAGCAGGACTCTACAAATCTCAAGGACGTTACCAGGAAGCTGAACCTCTTTATCTAGAGGCTTTAGCGCTGAGAAAACGCCTGCTGGGAGAAAATCATCCCTCTGTCGCTACTAGCCTGAATAATTTAGCAGGACTCTACCTTTTTCAAAGACGCTACCAGGAAGCTGAACCTCTTTATCTAGAGGCTTTAGCGCTGAGAAAACGCCTGCTGGGAGAAAATCATCCCTCTGTCGCTACTAGCCTGAATAATTTAGCATTACTCTACCTTTTTCAAGGACGCTACCAGGAAGCTGAACTTGTTTATCTAGAGGCTTTAGAACTGACTAAACGCCTGCTGGGAGAAAATCATCCCGATGTTGCTTCTAGCCTGAATAATTTAGCATTACTCTACCTTTTTCAAGGACGCTACCAGGAAGCTGAACTTGTTTATCTAGAGGCTTTAGCACTATTCAAACGCCTGTTGGGAGAAAATCATCCCGATGTTGCTACTAGCCTGAATAATTTAGCAGGACTCTACTATTATCAAGGACGCTACCAGGAAGCTGAACCTGTTTATCTAGAGGCTTTAGCGCTGAGAAAACGCCTGCTGGGAGAAAATCATCCCCATGTTGCTTCTAGCCTGAATAATTTAGCAGGACTCTACTATTCTCAAGGACGCTACCAGGAAGCAGAACCGCTTTATCTAGAGGCTTTAGCGCTGAGAAAACGCCTGCTGGGAGAAAATCATCCCCATGTTGCACAAAGCCTGAATAATTTAGCAGAACTCTACTCTTCTCAAGGACGCTACCAGGAAGCAGAACCGCTTTATCTAGAGGCTTTAGCGCTGAGAAAACGTCTGCTGGGAGAAAATCATCCCCATGTTGCTTCTAGCCTGAATAATTTAGCAGAACTCTACTCTTCTCAAGGACGCTACCAGGAAGCAGAACCTGTTTATCTAGAGGCTTTAGCGCTGAGAAAACGCCTGCTGGGAGAAAATCATCCCGATGTTGCACAAAGCCTGAATAATTTAGCAGGACTCTACTATTCTCAAGGACGCTACCAGGAAGCAGAACCGCTTTATCTAGAGGCTGTCGCCATTGCCGATCGCACGTTAGGCTCTAATCATCCCAATACTATTCTCTACCGTAATAATCTGCAAATCCTGCGCGATAGATTACGCCATTCTCCCTGACGGTGCTGATGGGAGTGGGTTGGAAGAGTTTGGCAACGGATGGGGTAACGGATGTAACGGATGGGTTATTGATGTCACCGAGAAATTATCGAAATTACCGATAACTCGTCCGCTATTAAAACGGGATTAGGTTCTGCCAAGAGAGCCAACAGGAGCATCAATTTTCTCGCTCATCGCTTAAGTCTAGGCTCTGTAGACTAAAATACTCATCCAGGCGTCTTGGCGATCACTCCTCGATATTCTAACACTCGTCAACGAGTCTTTGACACTCGTCGGTGAGTCTTTGACACTCGTCGGTGAGTCTTGGATACTCATCAGTGAGTCTTTGGTACTCATCGGTGAGTCTTGGATACTCATCAGCGAGTCTTTGGTACTCGTCGGTGAGTCTTTGACACTCGTCGGTGAGTCTTTGACACTCGTCGGTGAGTCTTTGACACTCATCAGCGAGTCTTGAATACTCGTCAGCGAGTCTTGAATACTCGTCAACCAGTCTTGGAGTGCGATCGCTCTGAAAGTTATTGCAATTACCGATAACTCATCCGTTACATCCGCTATATAATCCGTTGCCAACTAAACTCGACTAAAGAGCGATCGCAAAGGATAAGATTAAGTAGAGGAGTGCAATCAAACTAACCTAAGTGACAGACGAAACTAGACAGGAAATAGCCCGACAACTTGCTAGACAACTAGCATCAAGAACAGTAATTCCCCCCAGGAGATCTGGTCAAGGCTTTAAAACATTTGGTGAATTCAAAAGAACAATGGGCGCTGCTGGTACAGGACAAGCTTGGCATCATATCGTCGGACAAACCACCTCAAATTTACAACGCTTTGGTGCCGAATCCATTCATAATACAGGTAATCTTGTCAGACTCCCCCATGGGAAAGGTTCAATTCATCAGGAAATTAGCAATTTCTACAATTCATTACAACCCGATCTAACTGGCTTATCGAATATCAACGTTAGAGAGTGGCTCAACACTCAGTCTTTTAAAGAACAACAAGACTTTGGCATTCGAGTTATTCGAGCTTTTGGAGGAACAGTTTAATGCTTACCCTAGACGTACAAGCTATTTTAGATTCAATTCCAACTGAAGTCCGTTGGCAAGATATTGTAGAGTTCAACAAACTCGACAAGCGTGTCGCCATAGCCAATGACCTTTGTGCCAATATTATTGGTGTGAATGAAAGCTACATCGAATGGTGTCCCAATGATGAACCCCCAAGCCGTTTGGAAACCCTAACTTGGTGGTGGGTTGTCCGCCCAGATTTGGGAGCAGCAATAGCAATTGAAGCGCCTCAAGAACTCAAAGAAATTATTGGTCAGTACATCCTACAAAACTAGATGAAGTTGGCAGCGGATGGGGTAACGGATGTAACGGATAAGTTATTGAAATTCCCGATAAGCCATCCGTAAGAATGGGGAGTGGGGAGTGGGGAATGGGATATGGGGTGTGAGGTATAAAACTTTCTGCCCCTACAGCCCCCTTGAATCATCTTCCCCGATACCACTGCACCAGTCGCGTCGGCGGAACTCCTAGAAAATAGCCAGCAATGATAACCTGATTAATCAGCGTCGTTTTCACTACCCCCAACTTTTCCCACCGCCGTCCTGATGTGAGGACAGGTGCTGGAATAATGGCGATTTTACCCAGGCGTCTTAAGCGCCGAATCAACTCGAAATCTTCCATAATCGGTAAGTCAGGAAAACCACTAATATCGTGAAATACAGTAGCTTTCAAAAAGATAGCTTGATCCCCATAAGGCATTCCTAGAAAATGCGATCGCATATTTACCATTTTCTCAACCAGCCGCAGTCCCTGTATTTGAGCATCAATACGCAATTCAAAAGCACCGACAATCGTGGTAGGATATTGCAAGGCTTGGCGGACTAAGATATCAAAATTAGAGGGCAAGCGAGTATCGGCGTGGAGAAATAGAAAAATATCGCCAGTAGCAACACCAGCACCTGCATTCATTTGAGAGGCGCGTCCTGCTGGGGCAACAATAACTCGACCACCGAGCGATCGCGCAATTTCCACCGTTTCATCTTGACTCCCCCCATCAGCAACGATAATTTCAACACCCGCAATATCTTTGAGGTGAATTAGCGTTTCTTGAAGAGTTATTGCCTCATTAAGGGTAGGAATAATAATTGAAATTTTGGTGGCGTTCATCAAATCAAAAAGGAGTTAATGTATTTATCGTCACCATAACAAGACCCTTATGGGTACGACAATAAGTTTAAACCTTGAATAAATCTGTAATCACGTTAATTCTTAGTAATAAATGGGGTTTAACTTTCATCAGTTGGCTGCGACTTTTCTTTTCCCAGAGTGACAGAAGAGCGATAGAAACCATCGGAATTCCAAACCCACAAATCCTCGGGACAATCGACATCATTGAGTACGGAAAGGTAAGCAACTGCTAACTCTAGTTTCTGAGCAATTCTTGCCGTTTGCTGCAAAACTTCTGCTGTACTCCAGTGAATCCCTTTAAACAGCTCCGGAACCAACCGCCGCAATCCAATCAGATAATAGCCTCCATCCTGTGAAGGACCCAACACTAAGTCCTTTTCCTTTAACATCTCAAATGCCTGAGTCATTATCGATGCATTTAAATCGGGACAATCGGTGCCAATAATGACTACCTCTGTCATCCCAGCCGCAAAAGATACCTGAAATGCCGATGCCATTCGTTCTCCTAAATCTCCGGCACACTGGGGTTGATAGGTAATATCCCAACCCAACCAATGCCGCATTAACTCTGGATTTCCCCCTGAAAAATACACCTCTACCGATAAGAAGCGTAACCTTTTGATTTCCCTTGTCCGAACCATTGTATGTTCCGTCATCTGGCGTTGTAGATTTGCCGCTCCCTTCGCCCCCAGTGCTGGAATCAAGCGAGTTTTCGTTTTTCCTGGTTCTGGATAGCGAGTAAAAACAATCAGGCGTTCTTTTACTAGGTTTGAAGTCATCAATCACTAAAACGAGAAAATACCTATGACCAAATGGCACTGAAATAAGTCAGTTCATAGTTGGCACAAAGCGTGCCTCAAGCGCTAAAGCGCTGACTACGAACACTTAAGTCAGTGCCATTGACCTATAACCTTATCTATGCACTCATCTCCAGCATTCGCTGAATGGGTTGCAGTGCCGCAACTCGAATGTGTTCTGGCATGGTAATTTCCGGCTGGCGGTCTTTCATTGCTAGATACAATTTTTCTAGGGTGTTGAGCCGCATAAACGGACATTCATTGCAGTTGCAGTTATTGAGCCCTGGTGCTGGAATGAAGAGCTTTTCAGGCGTCTGCTTCTGCATTTGGTGAATGATTCCCGGTTCTGTCGCCACGATAAAGGTTTGCTTGGGACTGGTTTGAGAATACTTGAGCAAGGCAGTTGTTGAACCGATGTAACTGGCATGGCGCAGTACGGGGGGTTCGCATTCAGGATGAGCAATCACTTCCGCGTCTGGGTGTTCGAGCTTGAGCTGAATAATTCTCCGTTCTGAGAAAGTTTCGTGAACAATGCAGCTACCCTGCCACAGTAAGAGTTCTCGCCCTGTCTGCTCCATAACATAGCGTCCGAGATTGCGATCGGGGGCAAATATAATGGGTTTGTCTTCAGGAATTTGGCGGACAATATCGACTGCATTGGAACTGGTGCAGATAATATCGCTCATTGCCTTGATTTCGGCGGAGCAGTTGATATAAGAAACAACGAGATGATCAGGGTGTTCTGCTTTAAATTGGGCGAAGGTATCAGGAGGGCAACTATCTGCCAAGGAGCAACCGGCGTTTAAGTCGGGCAGGAGTACGAGTTTATCGGGATTAAGGATTTTGGCGGTTTCTGCCATGAAATGAACGCCAGCAAAAACGATGACATCTGCATCCGTGCCAGCCGCTTTGCGGGATAGTCCGAGGGAATCCCCAATATAGTCTGCTACATCCTGAATATCGGGGTCTTGGTAGTAGTGAGCGAGGACAACGGCATTCAGTTCTCGTTTGAGAACGTCAATGGCATCAAACAGGTCATGGGGTAAAGACCCAAAGGTTGTAGTCTGTTGAGGAAGTGCAGTTGTAAACAATGGTGTGAAGTACCCACAATAATAGGTTTCACGGTAATTATAGTAAAAATTACCAAAAATGGCAGGCGGGAGGTCATTGAATTATGAATTATGAACTTATTGCGCAATCTATCCAAAACTGCCAAAACGAGCAAGGCTTTTTTATGCTGGAAAAGGGTAAACAAGGGGAATATGGGTATTATGACCAGTCATCAGAAGCAACTTGTCAACATTGCTGTCGTCGGAGACGTTCACAACCAATGGGAAGCAGAGGATGCGATCGCACTGAGGGCGTTGGGGGTTGACTTGGCGCTGTTTGTGGGGGATTTTGGCAATGAGTCGGTGGAGGTGGTGCGGCGGATTGCGGCAGTTGACATTCCCAAGGTAGCTATTATGGGAAATCACGATGCTTGGTATACGGCATCGGATTGGGGGCGAAAAAAATGTCCTTACGACCGGAACGAAGAAAACTGGGTGCAGGCACAGTTAGACTTGCTGGGAGAAGCACATATCGGTTATGGGTATTTAGATTTTCCGAATCTCCAGCTTTCGGTGGTGGGAAGTCGTCCGTTTAGTTGGGGGGGAACGACTTGGAAAAATGAGGAGTTTTATCGGGATTGGTACGGGGTTGGCAGTTTTGAAGAATCGGTTGACCGGATTGTGGCAGCGGCAAAAGCGACGGCATATGACACCATTATTTTTGTGGGTCATAACGGACCGACAGGGTTAGGAGATGAACCAGAAGCCCCTTGTGGCAAGGATTGGCAACCGTTGGGTGGCGATCATGGTGATCCAGATTTTGAGGTTGCGATCGCACAAACCCAGGCTTTAGGTAAGACTATTCCCTTCGTTACCTTTGGTCATATGCATCATCGGTTGCGGCACACCAAGGAACGACTGCGGACAGTTATCTCGACTAGCTTGGAGGGAACGGTTTATTTGAATTCGGCAAGCGTACCCCGGATTGTTGAAACGGAAACTCAACGATTGCGGAATTTTTCAGTGGTTTGTTTAGAAGAGGGAGTTGTTTCAAAAATCTCTCTAGTTTGGGTAGGAAGTGAGTATACTGTAGTATCTGAACAGTTGCTGTACCAGCGTTCTGAGCCTGTAGGAATGCGATCGCCGTTGAGGGAGTCGTCATCAGCGCTGTAAGGTTGGTATTATAGATAAGCTCGGAGAGGTGGCAGAGTGGTCGAATGCGCTCGACTTGAAATCGAGTGACTCGAAAGAGTCCGTGGGTTCGAATCCCACCCTCTCCGTTTTTAGCCTGGGCTTGAAGTATCGGTTTAGCCCTTTTGTGGAAAAACTGATCGGGTGTGAATATCGCGGTTCTCACTTACATGAGGTACAGTCCCACTCCCTACTCCCCACTCCCTGCTCCCTACTCCCTGCCTTCATCAGGGTGTACCTCACCAGATAGAGAAACGCTATAGATGCGTAAGATGCAATGAGAGAGTTGACGCACTTGTTGCTTACGCTTTCTTGTGAGAAGTTGAAGGATTGTAAAAGTATGAATACAAAATTGGTTGAATCTCTAGCTCAGGTTATTCTAGCGCTCTCTGAAGAGGAACGAAGCCTGCTCTACAGCACAATCAATGTTACAAGAGCTTCTCACTCCATTCAAGCAGAAATATTGGAATTAGAAAATCGTTTGGAGCACTTTGAATCTCAATATCAAATGTCTTCAGACACTTTTTATCAACGTTTTCATTCTGGGGAGTTAGGGGATGCTATCGATTTCTTTGAGTGGTGTGTTTTTTATGAAATGTGGAGCGCAGCTCAAAAACATACTGAGGCTATCGGAACTAAAACGTTATAGTGGAACTTCAGGAATATATCAAGACAAAACTTAGGTATTAATTATCTTGATACTGTTAAGTACTTGGACAGAACTATTTACACAGGTAATTTTTGACAAGCCTTACAAGGAGGGATTTTCAGGTTATATGTTGTGTAATTTATTTTGTCTGACTACTGATGTTCCGTAAGAATTTGCAAAGACTGGGCGATAGATAACGCCATTCTCGCTTCCGGCACTGAGGGGAGTGGGTGGGAAGAGTTTGGCAAGCGTACCTCTCCAGAAAATTATAAAGATGAATAGCGGCAAGAAGTATAAACAGGGCGAGTGAACCGAATATTAATCAGCCTGAAATAAGCACCCAGCAAATGCTATTAAAAACCTTGAACCAGCAGCCGAAGTGGTTGCGAAATTTAATCGTTGTCTCTATTGTATTGGGGATAGTCTTTCGATTCTACAACCTAGACCGTAAAGTATACTGGTATGACGAAACCATGACTTCCATGCGAATTTCTGGTTATACCCAGGAAGAAGTCGTACAGCAGGCTTTTGATGGTGAGGTTATTACCGTTGATAATTTCCTAGAACGTTATCAATATCCTAGCCCCGAAAAAGATTTAAACGATACCCTTAACGCCCTAGCTGGCAACCCCGAGCATTCCCCATTCTATTATCTGATAGCACGGCTCTGGTTACAAATCTTTAGTCATTCAGTTCTAAGTATCCGATTATTATCAGCATTAATCAGTTTACTGGCACTCCCCTGCATCTATTGGTTGTGTCTAGAAGTATTTGGCTTATCTACAGTTAGTTGGCTAGCCGTTGCTATCCTTGCTATTTCTCCCTTTCATATCCTCTACGCCCAAGAAGCGCGAGAATATGCCCTGTGGACGGTGACAATTTTATTGTCCAGCGCGGCATTATTGCGGGCAATGCGGCTCAAAAGTTTACTCAGTTGGGGAATTTACGGGATTAGTGTAGCGCTCGGACTTTACACCCATCCCTTTTCTGCATTCGTCTCTATCGGACACGGCATTTATGTCTTAGTAACTGAAAAATTCCGGTGGAGTAAGCGGCTGACTGGTTATTTGTTCTCGTCATTAGGGGGATTACTAGTCTTTGTACCTTGGCTGCTTGTTGTTGTTGACCATTTCTCCAAATTTGTTGGCAATACCGCATCGGTTAACGCCAGTCGAGAAGGATTTTTACCGTTATTTTGGGGATTGAATCTCAGCCGTATTTTCTTTGATTTCAATCAAGGCACTAGTGCCTTTAGTCCCCTTCACTATCTGAGTGCATTCCTAGCCGGATACGCGCTTTACTATCTGTACCGAAAAGCATCTCTAAACGCTTGGGTATTTATTATCACCTTAATGGGAGTGACAGGACTAGCACTTATTGGACCTGATCTCATTTTAGGGGGTCGTCGTTCCAGTATCACCCGCTATGCCATTCCCAGTTATTTGGGAATTCAGATTGCTGTTGCCTATTTGATTGCTGCCAAGAGTACGACGATTAACCAGGATAGGGGGAATTCTAAGCCCTGGCGGTACGTTGCGATCGCTCTAGTATTTTGTGGTATTGTTTCGGGTGTTGTCAGTTCTCAATTACCTGTCTGGTGGCACAAAAGTCGCAGCAAAAGTCAATATAATCCCCTCGTTGCTGGTATTATCAACCAAGCTGAAAACCCATTGGTGATTAGTGACCAAATTCCTGGTATCATGTTTTCCTTAAGTCATCTGCTAAAACCCAACACTCATCTACAATTCGTGGTTAAACCGAATATCCCTGAAATTCCCGAAAATTTTGAACCTATTTTTTTATATCGCCCCTCTGACGAACTTAAACAAGGGATTGAGCAAAAGCTAAATTGGACGGTAGAGGTAGAGCCCAATTCTGAATCCTGGTTGTGGAACGTAGAAAAGCAATAATTTGATATCCGAATGTTAGATAAAAACGGTTTCTATTCCCACAGAGGTTAAGTCTTTGAAAGCTAGTCTTACACCCTTTAGAAAACTTCCCAAAGCGCTGATTGTCATCTTAATGCTCAGCTTTTTGGTGTACCTTTATGGAATCGATTGGGGATTGCCTAGCGTTACGGGCTGGACGGCTGATGAGTTAACACCATCGATAGTTCTCAAAGGAGTTGAGCGCAGCTTTTCTAATGGTTGGCGTTATAAATATCCCCCATTCCATTTTTATGTATTAACGGTTTTATATTCGCCTCTTTTAATTCTAGATCTACTCAACTTTGTCGATGTTCATAGTTTACCGATTCAGACCTTACTTTTTTGCATAGGTAGATTCTTGAATGTAATTTTAGCTGTTTCTATTTTAATTATTGTTTACTTCTGCGGAAAAGAAATTTACGAAAAAAGAGCCGCTGTTTTTGCTGCCTTGATTACGGCATTAATTATGCCTTTCACGTACTATTCTAAGATGATTAACTTAGATATTCCTTATTTATTTTGGTTTATAGTATCGTTATTCTTCTATATCCGTATTCTTAAACATCATCGATATAAAGATTACCTGTTATTTTCAGCGATGGCTGTGGTTGCCGTTTGCACAAAAGATCAAGCGTATGGATTGTACATCCTGACTCCAATCGTCTTAGTTATTAATCATCATTTATACTTAAAGCATAAGAATCCCAGTATTTCTTTAAAAGAGTCCTTGCTGGATAGAAAAATAACGCATTCTTTGCTGCTAGGTGTAGCTTTGTTTGCTATTTTGCAGAATTTATTGTTTAACTTAGAAGGGTTTTTAGGACGCATTGAATTAATTACAGAAGGACAAGCAAGTATACATCCTCGTTTTGGAAATAAACTCTTTGAGCATTTAGATATGCTTGTTCAAAGCTTTATGCATCTTAAATTTTCCTTGGGACTGCCGCTATTTATTGTCTGTATCCTGGGATTACTGAGAAGCTTATGGCAACTGGATCAGCTTTACTTGCTCTGGTATCTCTGGATTCCCGTTTTATCCTATTACCTATTTTTTATTACTGTTGTTCTCTATAACGACGTTCGTTACTTACTATCAAGCTGTATAGTTTTAGCCTTTTTTGGCGGCAAATTCCTAGCTGATTTTCTTAAACCCTCTCATTCCTTCTTTAAGACTAAAATAATTTTAGTGACGGCAATATTAACGTACAGCTTCTTTTATGCCTTAACCGTAAACGTTTTAATGCACAGTGATTCCAGATACTATGTTGAGAACTGGATGGAGCAAAATATCGATAAAAAAGCTTTGGTTTTTGGGGCAAGCGATGTCAAATTCTTACCCAGACTCAAACCCTTTAACTCTATCCTTGACACGGAACTAACCCTAGACGTTCTCCAGCACTATCATCCAGACTACATTATCGTCTCTAAGGCATTTGATGGACGGCGATTTGAACCCGATACAAAGGAATACGAATTTTTCTCAAAGTTAGAGAATCAAGAGCTAGATTACACCTTAGTATTGCAATATCAATCCAACCCCAGCTTAAATTTATTTAATCGGGAGAAAGTCGAATATACTAAAGTCCGACAGCGCTACATCCAATCTAATTTTGACAAAATTAATCCAGAGATAAAAATATACAAGCGCACCGATTAGCACCCAACGCTTTTCCCCATGTGGATAACCCGCCTGCACCAATTTCTTACAGCACCAACTCCTCATAAATCCAGCCCCCGCACTCTCTTTTGGCTCACCCTCAGCCTGATATTTGCTGCCCTTTACGGTATCTTGGCACTGCAACAGGCTTTCAGCAGCAACTACATTGTGCAAGACGATGCGCGTCAGCACGTCTTTTGGATGCGGCGGTTTTTAGATGAGTCCTTATTTCCCAAGGATTTAATCGCCGACTATTTCCAATCCGTCGCACCGTTAGGCTATAGGGCGTTGTACCAGTTGATGGCAACATTAGGTATTGAACCCGTGGTATTCAGCAAAATCCTGCCTTTGTTTCTAGGGCTGGTGATGACGGGTTACTGTTTTGCCGTTTCCATGGAACTGCTTCCCGTACCCCTCACAGGATTTATTTCTTCCTTACTCCTGAATCAAAATCTCTGGATGCAGGATGGATTGGTATCGGGAACACCTAAAGCCTTTATTTACCCAATTCTGCTAGCATTTTTATATTATTTATTACGACAGTCCCTAGTAGGAGTTGGAATTGCGATCGCTCTTTTAGGGTTATTCTACCCCTCCCTCGTCCTAGTCTGCGCTGCCCTATTAATTCTGCAACTGTGGCAGTTTAACCGAAAATTACCCTATCTGACTCAAAATCGCCGTGACTATATTTTCTGCCTCACCAGTCTAACTGTCGCATTCTTGGTGTTACTCCCCTACACCCTCAGCATTTCAGAATTTAGCCCTGTCATAACCGCCGCCATAGCTAAAACCTTACCCGACTTCTTACCCCAAGGACGAACCAGTTTTTTTGTTGAGGATGCTTGGGAATTTTGGTTCAATGGACGCAGTGGTATCCGTATCGATACGGCATTAGCTCCCCCCTTAGCCTATAGTGGGTTACTCCTGCCAATTTTATTAAACCTTCCCTCGCGCTTTCCCCTAACCCAACAGATAACAAGGGGTATCGGAGTATTACCCAAACTATTACTCGCTTCTGGTATCCTATTTTTTGCCGCCCACGCCCTGCTATTCAAGCTCCACCTCCCCAGTCGCTATACTCAACATAGCTTGCGAATTGCGATCGCACTAGCCGCAGGAATCACCCTCACCCTCTTAATAGACGCAATTTCCTTAGGAGCTAAATCAACTCAACTCCGGCAAATCCTAGCCCTAGGTTCAACGGCACTCATCAGTATTACCTTACTGGGATACCCCCACTTAGCCCTAAATACCTTCCCCTGGACTTACTATACTGTCGGAGGCGTCCCCAAGTTATACGAATTTTTTCAACAGCAACCCCAACATACTCTGATTGCCTCCCTAGCTGAAGAAGCCAATAACTTGCCAACCTTCGCCCAACGGTCTATATTGGTGGGTCGAGAATATGCCGTTCCCTACCACTGGGGTTACTATCGTCAATTTCGTCAGCGTACCCTCGATTTAATTAACGCCCAGTACAGTCCAAATCCAAGAGTCGTGCGCGATTTTATTGAAAAATATGGTATCGATTTTTGGCTGTTACCCGCTACCCCTTTCACCCCTGATTCTATTGCCAATAATAATTGGCTGATGCAATACCAACCCGCTGCTAACGAAGCGATCGCCCAACTAGAAGCCGGGAAAATACCCGCCCTAAAACCCTTAGTAGTACCTTGTTCCGTCTTAGAAACCCAAGATTTAGTGGTTCTGAAGGCAGATTGTATTTTGAACTCACATTCCGCACTTCAGTTTGTAACACAGAAAAAACATACTGAAAATGATCGCTAACCGACCCAAAGAATCAAGTAAAAATACTCAGTTAACTTAGAATTCGCGGCAATTCGATTGTCCCTCTTGGGTGTTGATTCATTTAGTCAAATTTTGGCTAGTCAACCAACTAAATATTTTTACTCAGTCACTACCTCGTTTTAGCGATCGCTCTTTATGTTTCTGTTATATTACATCTTGAAGTGCGGAAGGTGGGTTAAAATTTGGCGGAGGAAAGCGCACGTACTCTTGGGTTTTTCTACAATAGAGAGTTAGCGTAAGGCTTGCTGTAGCAGGGTGAGGTCAGCGATGGAGACAGCACAACAATGGTATGACAAAGGTGTTCAGGAATATAATGCGGGGAATTACGAAGCAGCATTGGCTAGTTTTGACAGGGCGTTGGAGATTCAACCTGACTCCCCTCAAGCTTGGTGTTACAAAGGCAATTGTTTATGGTATTTAGGGCGGTATGAAGAAGCCTTGGATTGCTACGGACAAGCTTTAAGGATTGACCCTAACGACTCTGCTGCATGGAATGGCAAGGGTTTAGTTCTCAATGCATTAGGGCGCTACGAAGAAGGATTAGTTTACTTGGAGCAAGCAATAGCCAAACAACCAGATAACTACAATGCCTGGAATAATTATGGAATTGTACTCCATGGCTTAGGTCGCTGGAAAGAAGCCCTAGCTAGCTATGAAAAAGCTATAGAAATTAATCCTAATGACTCCAGTCCCTGGCATGGTAAAGAAAATGTTCTCAAAGAATTAGGAGATCATGAAAAAGCATTACTGTCCTACGAAAAGGCACTAGAAATAAAGCCAGATGCATATATTATCTGGCATAACAAGGGCAATCTATTAAAAGACTGCGGATGCTATGAGGCAGCCTTGGCGTGCTATGAAAAAGCACTGATTATTAAACCTGACTATTCTATCTCATGGGATGCTAAAGGTAGAGTCCTCAAAGTTTTAAAACGCTATAAAGAAGCACAAGCTAGCTATAAACAGGCACTACAGTTCCAACCTCAAAACTATGACGATTGGATAACTAATGGTGATGTGTTTTCAGAGTTAATGCAGTATAAAGAATCACTGTATTGCTATAATTATGCGTTAAATTTACAAGGAAAAGGATATTATACTACATGGCGAAAAAAAGCTTTTGCTCTTTATAAGTTAAGACGCTATCATGAAGCTTTGCAATTGCAACAAAAAATATTAGAAGTTCAACCAGAATCCTATGATGATTGGCTGAGAATAGGTGATACTCTCAGTGCCTTAGAACGCTATAGAGAAGCGCTATATAGTTATAACAGAGCTATTGCTCTAAAATCAAGCGATTCTTCAGCTTGGAATAAAAAAGGCAATATTTTTTATAGCCTAAAAAAATACAAACAAGCTTTAAAATGTCATAAAAAAGCCACGAAAATACAACCAAATTATTATTTTGTTTGGTATGGACAGGGAAGCGTTTTCTATATGCTCAGTCAATATCAATAAGCCATTGATGCTTATGACCACGCCTTACAGCTAACTAATAATCAAGATTGGATGGCTTGGGCGAATCGAGCTTTAGCTGTCTCTTATATAGATGGTTATGAAGCAAGAATTCAAAACTATAATAACGGATTGCAAGCCCTCCAACCCGATAACCCCGAATATAACGAAGGGTGTGGCTATTTACATTGGAAAAAAGGTCAATTCTACTATTCCCAAGGACAACAACAACAAAACTGTTTACCCTACTGGCGTGATGCCAAACGATGTTATCAACAAGCCCTAAAATTCCTCACCTCACCGCATTTACGATTACGGCGTCTAGAAGTTTTACAAGATCTCATTCAAGTCTACCGTGGCTTAAATCAAACCCAAGACGTGCAGGTATTACTCGCAGAAGCCACCGACTTACTGGGACGTTTACTGCAAGAAATGTCCTTAGACGCTGATAAAATCAGACTCTCCCGAAAATTTGCCAGCTTGGTGCAATTGCGGGTTGATGAACTCGCCCACTCCCCCGAACCCACTCACCCGATAAAAGCCCTGGAATTAGCCGAAGAACGCAAAAATCTCTGCCTGCGCTGGCTGCGCTACGGTACTTATAAATCTACCGAAGACAGTTCCAGTTATCAGCAAATGCAACACCTATTAAATCCCCATACCGCGATTATTTACTGGCACATCAGTCCGGCGGCGATTACCACATTTATCCTGGGACACGAACAGCCACTTCATGTTCTCAAACCCAGGAATCCAGCCACTGAAAATAACCATCCCCAATCCCCGCCCCCATCCTTTCAACAACTGCTCAAATTTGAAGACTGGATGAAAACCTGGAAACAGGATTATCAAGCTTATCGCCAATTTGACCAACGGCGCAACCAAGCCAATTCCAGAGACAGGGGAAATCCTCAACCCTGTATTCCCTCAGACGAGGAGAAGCGCTGGGCAAAAACTATGCCCAAATCCTTAAAACGCCTCAAGGAACTGCTGGATATTCCAGGAATTAGGCAGCACCTCAAGCAGCATTGTCCCTCCATCACCCATTTAATTTTAGTTCCCCACCGAGACTTGCACTTATTACCAATTCATGGCTTATTTCTCGATACCTTTACGATTACCTATCTCCCCAGTATCAAAGTCGGACTTGACAACCAACAGCGAAAAGCCACCCAGCGAACTCAATCCCCATCCTTATCTTTCCTAAGTATCGAAAATCCTCTCGGTGATCTCAAATATGCTTCCCTTTGAAATTTTATAAATTGTATAAATTGTAGGGTGCGTTACGCTTCGCTAACACACCATGATTCTATTCCCTATTCCCTGGCGCGTAGCGCTATAGCATCACCGACTCATTCCATTTTCTTGTAGCCAGTTTGATAAGTCTTCTAAACTATTGAAACCTAAAACATCATTTCCTAACTGTTCTACTTGTTCAAAGGACAAGTTTTGAATTTGGTTAATAATTTCTGGAGCAATTAATCCAAACTGTCGCTCCAGTAAACGGAGTGTCCATCGGATTCCTTCCTCTCGACGCCCTTGCTCTAATCCTTGCTCCAAGCCTTTAGCTAATCCATCCTGCTCTGCCTGAATAATAAATCCCCGTTGGTCTTCGAGAAACATTTCTTGTTTACGCAATTTTTCCAATTCCTCTACACTTAAATTCGCTTGATTCGCGATATTCATGGCTTTATCCAGTGCCGGAAGTTGACTAAATGTGGGTGGAATGACTTCCAAGCTGGGAGCTTCTTTAATAAAGTAAATCCATTTATCCGTTAAACTGTCTAATTCATCCAGGGTTTTCGTGAATTTGGGTAATTCCACAAAAATCAACTCGATTTCCGGATCAGGATAATCAAACAACTCCTGTGTTTCCTTTAAGCCAAAGCGTGTCAGGAACCGTTGCGTTTGGTTAAACATGAGAAAATCGGTAATGGTTAAGGCAATAGCGGGTTTAAGATAAGAGTATCCTTCCCCATATTTGAGTTGATTCGCATAAGTTTTGGTTAGGTTATAAATGACACGCTTCTCAAAGGATGCCACGTTGAGTACCTGCATTTCAATTAATACGGTTGAGCCATTATCTAGTAAGGCTTTTACATCTAGATAGCTATCTTTGAGATCAACGACATCTCTGGGATTATAAGGGTCAATGATTTCTAAATCCTGAATCACAGGATTGGCATCATAGATTAAGGCATTTAAAAAGCTAATCAAGATATCTCTGCTGTCGTTTGAGCCAAATATTTTCTTGAAAGCAAAGTCGGTTTTAGGGCTAATAAATCTCAGCTTCATAATTCCTCAACACTTGAAAAGCGAACGTTAAACCACAAAACTTTCCCTAACCCGAACATCCCCTAATCCCAATTCAACTGTAAACCCTTTCCCCAAAGGAATCGTTAATCCCACCTGACTGTAATAATCCCCCGCCTGTGCTGTCATTTTTCGCCAAATTTGCCCCAATTCATCCAATACAGTTAACTCTAACCCTTCCGGTAATGTATCCTCTAACTCTGTCGAATACACCTGCAACACAACATCAATCTGTTGTTCTGAATTCCGCTTCACCCCCACCAATAACTCCACCGCTTGTCCAGCTAATTCTATCGTTTTATGTTGGGCAAATGCGGCTTGCGAATGGCTGGGTTCCAGTTCTCCTAAACTTAACGCAATTTGCCAAGAGGTTTCCTCATGGTGACAGGTTTGCAATCCTTTGACTAATGCCTGAATAATCGCTGGATCAGGATTTCCTGTTTCCCCTAATTCCAAGGCTGCTTGAAAACTCACCTGTTTATCGGGATTATCCAGTAATTCTATATAGCGACGAATCACCCCTGATCTCGACCCCCCCCGCACTCCTTCTAATTCCTGACGCCAACTGGATGTATCATTCATTTCTTGGGCGAGGAATGTACCAATCAGTGTTGCTTCTGCTTCCCATTTATCCAGTACATTTTGCTGAAACCATTGCCGTAACTGCACACCGATTGATACAGGGGCGGTGGGGTTTGATTCAGCTATTGCACCGATATCCGAAACTTGAATACCTAGGACTCTACTCAACTCTCCTGATTCAAAAAGCGCTTGAAGCTGTTCTAATTCCTCCGAGGAGGTTTCAAAAATAATTACTCTACCTTTCTTTTGATTGATAGTCACTATTTTAGTTCTCCTTATTTTATGTCTAAAACTTGTAAAATATTAATATTTATTCCGTATTTATCTTCTAATGTCTTTCTCACATCCTCAACAACAATTTCTTGAAGTTCGACTATCATCACCGCCTTTCTCATGTCTTTGGGCTGAACCTGAGGCGAATTCTGTGGACGCGCATATCCATGGCTGCTCAAAAATTGCCTAACTTTCGACCAAGTGGGTTTATATTTATTGGCTTCTATCCCCATAAGCTCTTTAATATATCCATTGACTTTATCAGACATTTCAGCATTCATATTTCTCCTCAGTCTTTTAATATAATCTTGACAAGCCAACTCCTCCTCATTTGGCTTCCTATCAAGATAATATCGATAGGCTGTTTCAGAATTGCTGCACCCACACAGCGATAGACATAAATAGAGGGTTTCTTTCTCAGACAGTTCAGTTGGATGTCCTTTGCCTTTGATTAAAGCCAATTCATTTAGGAGGCGATTGATATCGATTCCTGATTCCTCCTCCGCTTCCCTACATTCTAAGCAAAGTTGTCGGTTCATCTTGTCCATCCTCTCTTTGTTAAGACTACCCAATTTGCTTAGGGCAGATAAACCCCAGAAACCTATCTTAGGAAACTTCCAACTTTTTTAACCGATTTTGTTGGGTTGTTGGGTTGATTGTTGGGTATAGCCTGCTTCTAGACTGCTAAATAAGGTTAATTTACCACTGAAAACGACTCTAGGAACCCAACTCACCATGAAACTTCAACATCTACCCATTGTACTCAGTAGTGTCAGCCTAATAAGCTGTACGGCTGTTTCCCAACCGCCAACCCCACCAC
>NZ_JADEWY010000267.1 GCF_015207375.1 Coleofasciculus sp. LEGE 07092
GAGTTCGTCGGCAGCGTCAGATGTGTATGAGAGACAGCCTGCTCCCTTCCAGTTATCGAGCCGAAACGATCAAACTGCTGGGTTGCCCCAGATTGCCCTCTAAGATAACGTCTCGCTGATTAGCGTGGAGGTGGCGTAGAATTTTATAAATGGCTTCCACCTGGTCAGATGCCCCAGCTTTCTGAGCTAATTTTGATAGAGACATCGGTGTTCCTTCTTCGTGCAATACCTGAATCACTTTTTTCTGCAAATCCAGAATAGCGGCGGCTGCTTTCTTGCCAGCTTCTACCCCAGGTTGATGATAGGCGTTGATATTGACTAGAGATGCATAAAGTCCCACAGCGCGTTCATACAGTGCAATCAAGGCTCCTACTGTCTGAGAATTGACTTGGGGAATCGTGATTGTAATCGAATCGCGCTGATTCTCGTAGAGTGCTTTTCGAGTTCCCTGTAGCAAACCTGATAGATAGTCGCCCGAAGTCACTCCCGGTTCGACTGCTGGGGATTTGCCTTGTCGGTCTTGCAAAACTTCAATGAAAGTAATAAAGAAATTGGGAACGCCTTCTCGCAACTGCTGGACGTAGGCGTGTTGGTCGGTGCTACCTTTGTTTCCGTAAACAGCAATCCCTTGATAAACGGTATTGCCCTCTAAATCTTTTTCTTTACCCAAAGATTCCATGACCAACTGTTGCAGGTAACGAGAAAACAGCAGCAGACTATCTTTGTAGGGCAGCACGACCATATCTTTTTCGCCCTTACCGTTACAAGCATAGTACCAGGAGAGGGCAAGCAAAGCCGCAGGGTTTTCTTCCAGTTGGTGTTTACGGGTGGCAGCGTCCATCTCCTTCGCACCGGCTAACATCTGGCGGATGTCAATCCCTTGCAAGGCGGCTGGCAGAAGTCCCACGGCTGACAGTTCTGAAGTCCGTCCTCCCACCCAGTCAAACATGGGAAATGTTGCCAGCCAACCTTCAGATTTAGCGAGTTTATCTAGATTGCTATCTTTACCAGTGATGGCAACAGCATGGGGGGCAAAGTCCAGCTTCTGGGACTCGTAGGCTTTTTTTACCTCAATCATGCCGTTGCGGGTTTCTGGCGTTCCCCCCGACTTAGAGATAACCAGTACAAGAGTACTAAAAAGGCGGTCTTGTAGTTTGACAAGGGTTGCATCAATACCAGCCGGATCGATATTGTCGATAAAGTGAATGGCTAGGGGAGGGAAATTCGGCGCTAGGGCGTCAGCAACAAACTCAGGTCCTAAGGCTGAACCGCCAATACCGATAGACAGAATATCAGTAAATTTGGAGGTTCCAGGGGGATGAATGCCACCCTTATGAACTTTGGCAGTAAAGGTTTCAATCTGTTCTAGGGTGCTGGTGATATCCTGTTGGAGTTCAGGCGTGGGTGCTAAGTTAGAGTCTCTTAACCAATAATGACCGACCATACGGTCTTCATCGGGGTTGGCAATTGCACCTCCCTCTAAGGCATCCATATCCGCAAACGCCTCCTCAAACTTCGGTCGCATCGCCCCAACAAAGGCATCGTCAAATCCCATGCGGCTGATGTCAAGGAAGAAGTTCAACCCTTCGTGATAGTAAAGCCAGTCTTGATAACGTTGCCAGAGTGCAGGGGCATCCATAAGTAGTTCTCGAATTCCTATTTTTACATCACAAGTTTATCCCCACTCAAAGGTAGGGCTTCGGCAGCACTCGCACAAATTTTACGATATGTCCGGTTACTTCAATCCCAACCATGTAGTTATCGATGGTAAACCGATAAAAGAGGGCATCCGAGCCGATTGGGTGGAGTTCTGGCAGGTCTTGAATCCCTTGGATTTGCAGGCACTTCTCAAAGACGACTTCGCAAATCTGCTGATAGGCGGCAGATTCTAAGCTTTTGAGGTCGCGTAAAAAGGATCGGGCATAGCGCACTTCTACGCTCACGGGGCAGACTTTGTCTCCAAAATTATCAATTTTAATGCAGCACGGCAAAAATAACGGATTAGTTCAGGGTTCATGGGACAAGGGGACAAGGAGATAGAAAACCCGAATTTTCCAACACAACTCACTCCCCTTACCCCCCTCACCGTGTCCTCTTCTTCTACCCAGCTCCTCTGCTCCCCAGCTCCCCAGCTCCCCAGCTCCTC
>NZ_JADEWY010000268.1 GCF_015207375.1 Coleofasciculus sp. LEGE 07092
CCCATCCCCTCATCCTCTTCCCCTACTCCCTACTCCCAACCCTACGTGGCTGGTGTTGCCTATGGCAGTTATGCTCGCACTCTGGTGTCACCGATTTTGGACAATTTAGAGAAATTTCATGAGGAACACATTCAAGCTAACCTGGCATGGCATCAAAATCAGTCCTTGGGATATCTCGAAACGTACCCCGATATGCTCTGGCAAGCTGTAGAAATGGCTCATTCCCTAGTTTCTCAATTAAAGCCATCTCGTCCTATTGCCGCAATTGAAGACCAACTCAACTCCAACAGTTAGAAAAGTTATTTCCAAATACCCACCCAAAATAACAGCGATCGCTGTATTTGATAGGAGCTATGGTGAATTCCAACGGGAGCAACCCCTTCAATCAACAACTGTCATTGAATCAAGAATCGCCGATTGTGGACGAACCAATTCATTTAGATGGGATGCAAATAACAGACGACCTCCAGAAGTTGCTGGATATTCTACCCGGAGAAATTCGCTTATTAGTGGAACAACACCCGCAACGCGACAGTTTGATTGAGGTAGTTATGGATCTAGGTCGCTTCGCAGAGGTGCGCTTCCCAAGTGGGGCAGAATATCTTTCTGAAACACCTATCACTGCCGAACAACTCCACTATTGCATTCAGCGAGTGGGGCAGTTTAGCGGTGACAACCGAGCCGGAATCGAGCGCACCCTGCACCGGATTAGCGCAATTCGCAATCGTCCCGGTGAAATTATTGGCTTAACCTGCCGCGTTGGTCGAGCGGTGTTTGGGACGATTAGCATGATTCGTGACCTGGTAGAAACGGGTCAGTCTATTCTGATGCTAGGACGCCCTGGTGTAGGTAAAACCACGGCTTTACGGGAAATTGCCCGCGTCTTAGCGGATGATTTACAAAAACGAGTCGTCATTATCGACACCTCTAACGAAATTGCTGGGGATGGCGATATTCCCCACCCTGCTATTGGCAGAGCCAGACGTATGCAAGTGGCTCGCCCAGAATTGCAGCATCAGGTGATGATTGAGGCAGTAGAAAACCATATGCCCGAAGTCATTGTTATTGATGAAATTGGGACAGAATTGGAAGCCTTAGCTGCCCGTACCATTGCCGAACGAGGCGTTCAGTTAGTAGGAACTGCCCATGGCAACCAGATTGAAAACTTGATTAAAAACCCTACCCTCTCAGATTTGGTCGGCGGTATTCAGGCGGTGACGCTGGGAGATGACGAAGCTAGACGGCGGGGTTCTCAGAAAACCGTTTTGGAACGAAAGGCACCCCCAACCTTTGAAATTGCTGTAGAAATGCTGGAACGTCATCGTTGGGTGGTTCATGAAAGCGTTTCTGATACGGTTGATACTCTATTGCGGGGGCGTCAGCCCAATCCGCAAGTGCGGATCGTGGATGAAACAGGAAAGGTGATCATTACTCACGAATTTCCTAACGCCCCCCTCGCCATACCACCCGAACGAGCCTTACTTTCTCCTGTTCCCAGCAAGCCGACAGGCTGGCGTTCGTCGGGACAGATGAAACCGTTATCCTACCCTTCGTCTACACCCTATGCCCAAACCAATGATTTTGATCGGCTGCTCCATGAATCTTGGCAGCAACCAGATAGAGTAACCAATGGGTTTGAGACATCTGGACCCAATGGTGAGGATTTACCACTCCATATCTATCCTTATGGCGTCAGTCGTCATCAAATGGAGCAGGTGATCCGGGTGTTAAACTTACCCGTGATCTTGACAAAAGACATGGATAGTGCAGATGCTGTGTTAGGGTTGCGATCGCACGTTAAAAGCCACTCAAAGCTGCGGTCAATTGCCAGATCACGTCAGATACCCATTCACGCTGTCAAAGCCAGCACCATCCCCCAGATTACCCGTGCTCTGCGGCGGATGCTGGATATGGATGAACCCGGAATGCCTGATGCTGAAGATCTGCGATTGTTTACTCAAAGCGGCAGCGAAGACGAAATTGAGGCACTCGAAGAAGCTCGATTGGCAGTTGAACAAATTGTAATTCCCAAGGGGCAACCCGTGGAATTGCTGCCGCGATCGCCTAAAGTACGGAAAATGCAGCACGAACTCGTCGAACACTACCGCCTCAAGTCGGATAGTTTTGGGGATGAACCCAATCGGCGCTTGCGGATTTATCCAGCATGAGGG
>NZ_JADEWY010000044.1 GCF_015207375.1 Coleofasciculus sp. LEGE 07092
ACTCAATGTTATTGATGTCATTGAGTCTCACGTTCCGAGCCTTGTCAATAGACACACGATTGAAGTTGTGGGCATTATCTAAAGTGATGTCGAACCTTTCTTCAGGATTACCTTCCTGTGCCTCTTTTCTGGCATTGAGGAGGGTGGCTCCCCTTACCCTCAGATTTTCCCCAACAGCGTCAGTAATTGTACCTTGAGCTGTGACAATCAGATTCTCAGAAATGTCTGTATCGGCGGTGGCTCCTAACTCAATGTTATTGATGTCATTGAGTCTCACGTTCCGAGCCTTGTCAACAGACACACGATTGAAGTCGTTGTTGACACTATTTAAAGTGATATCACCGCTATTCGCATTGAGGGTAGTCGTACCTCCCACACTCACCGCACCACTACCGTTAATCCCACCCCCCGTTGCTGTCACATTTAAGTTGCCGCTACCTCCAATAGTGATACTCTGTAGGTTGACAGTAGCACCGGAGATGGTCAGGTTACGTCCACTGGTATTGACGGAACTTCCCGTATTCATCATAAAAGAGCCGCCGCCCATGCTATCAGCATCTGCGGTAAATGTGATTGACCCGGAACCATTAACAAAATTCAGCGATACACCATCGGCGATAGTGATATTGTTGGTGGCTTGCAGTAAAACTTCACCCGCGATACCTCCTAGTTTCGTCGTGCTAATTTGGAAATCACCGGTTCCCCCATGTCCAGCCAAAATTTGACCGGCTAGATCACCCATAGGGACATCAGCATTAAGCTGATTATCATTAGCTGCCGCTGGCGGATCACCTGTCCCCGCCACAATAGTAATATTGGCTGGGTCAAACAAAATGCTGCCGTCTAAACCGAACGCTGCATTTACATCAACATTGCCGTCAAAGACTAAATTCTCTTTTCCTGATATCTCGACAAATCCCCCATCTCCCCAATTGCTACCACCACGAGCGCTAATATTACCATCGGCATGAGTTGTTTGGTCAGACCAAACAATGACTCGACCCCCATTCCCATTGGTTAGGGCATCTGCTTCAATTACTGAATCTTGACTAATATAGGTAACGTCAGAGTTAGGGATAATTCCTTGACCTTGATACCCTCCCCCAATTCGCACATCCCCGCCACCATTGGCACCAGAAGCATCAATATTGGCACCAATCAAACCTACTTTATTAGTGCCAATAACATTCACCTCACCGCCAATCCTCTGTTCCCCCCCTTGATAAGGGGGGGTTAGGGGGGGTGAGACATCAATCGTACCCGATGCAATTGCTACTCCTGTCTCATTCGGTACAATTACCCCAGAGTCTGTTAGCTGAACCTCTCCGGCTGGAGTAACCTCAACTCCTGTCTCCAGATTCTCCTGGGAACCCGTCAACAACTCGGCTAAATTCCCAGGAGTAATCGGCAGCACTAGCCCCACACTATCTCTTGGGGGTTCAATCTCTAAACGTAGTAATTGCCCTTCTTGAGAAATCTCGACTCGGTTAGAACCAGGCACTGCCGCTATAGTAATCGTGCCGCCTGGTGCGGTGAGTGTCCCTGTATTAATTACACTGCCAGCGAATAAGTTTAAACTGTTACCCTCTGAAACGGCTAAATCGCCAGCGTTGATAATACTCCCAGGTTGCGATAAATCAAAGGCAAATTGACTGGGATTACCAACTAACTGCTGATAATCATTGGCACCGAAAGCATTAAACCAATTATTATTGCCAAAACCAATACCCGTTGTCGTTGTTGCCGTAAAGTCAGCCGGGACATTTAAACTGGCATTTTGCCCAAAAACAATCCCGGCTGGATTCATCAAGTATAAATTCGGATTCCCTCCCGTTACCTGAATCAATCCGTTAATAATAGAAGGATCGCCTCCAACCACTCGCCCTAGAATATTGCTCAAGTCAGGATTCGCCAAAAAGTTAGCAATTTGATTGGCATCCAACCCAAACTGCTGAAAACTGTGGAATAGATTCGCTCCATCCGCCGACAAAGTGCCGCCATCAATGTCGAACTGATTACCGCTTTGGTTAACAATCGTACCAGCACCATCCGCTGCTGAGGTAATGGGTAGCGCCAGGACAACGACTTCCAAACCCAAGCTAAACACCCAAAGCCAAAATCCGGTAACGACGGCTTTTAACACACTTAATTTTTTCATGACGAATAGTTCACCCAGTGCAGGTCGAAGGGAAATTACTACTTTAGCAACGACTAGACCTATTGTTTGACTTCACAACATAAGTCGGCAAGCAATAGGGTCATTGAGATGCACTCATATCTTTGGCACCAGCCCAACCTTCTGAAAAAATCCCACCCTTACGGTCTGGTACTCAGCAATCTGAGCAGCTTGCTACTTTTGCTACTTTAACTAGGTAATAATTGTGGTATTATACACATCTGCTTATTATTACACTAAGAGCAAGCCACTACTCAGGTGTAGCAGCCAAAATCAACAGTTCTTAATTGTTTTACAAGAATTGGATGTAGATACTTTACAAAATCACAAGTCATTGGTGAGTCCAGCCAACTTTCGGATAAATCTGTTACGCGGCTTAACCAAACAAAGGACGAATGACCAATGACCAATGACGAAGCTATGCATACGTCCTGTGCTGATATAGGGGCTAATTTTACCAAGGAGCGATCGCACAAGTCCAGGTTACTCCTTTCCCACTCCCCACTCCCCAGCGTTCCAAGTAGCCCCTCCCAATACAGACACCTTGAGTAAGTGCACACACCCCACTGTATAACAGTCCTGTAATTCGCTAACATCCAAGTAACAATCCTTGCTCGGAAGAGAGCAAAATCAGGGGAATTTATGTTACATTTCTTAATATATCCCCCCAGACTGTCCCTTATTCTGTGGTGCTGTGTTTATAAAAAGCCGAAGTCAGCCTGATTCGCGCTCGTTCAGTTTAGTTGATGCAGAAATAGGCACTATCCGGGCTCGAAGAGTAACGATGACATTTGAGTCAGGGCATCAGCGCTATCAAGTCCTGAAAGGGATTGATTGGAAAATTAAACGCGGCGATATCCAACTTTTAATGGGACCGTCTGGGTCGGGGAAAACCACCTTACTCTCAATTCTAGCTGGATTGCTCAAACCAAGCAACGGTCAGGTATATTTGCTGGGAGAAGAGATTACAGAGATGTCTCGCTCCAAGCTAGCACAGTTCAGGCTGCAAAACATCGGCTTTATTTTCCAGGGGTTCAACCTATTTCCAGCACTAACAGCAGCGGAGAATATAGAGTTCGTCCTCAACGTTAAAGGCATTCGCGGCAAAAAAGCCCGATTTCAAGCGCAAGAACTGCTAGAACAAGTCGGGTTGGGTTTGCAAGCCCATCAAAAACCAGCAGACTTATCCGGCGGACAGAAACAACGAGTTGCGATCGCTCGTGCTTTAGCGGGTCATCCTCAGATTATCATGGCAGATGAGCCAACGGCGGCATTAGACTCCCAGAGCGGACATAATGTAATTGAATTACTGCGTCGGCTGGCAAAGGAAGAAGGCTGCACAGTGCTGATGGTAACTCACGACCCTCGCATTGTCGATGTCGCTGACCGAATTACTCATCTAGAAGATGGGATATTGAAGGCACCAGGCATCAGCCAATTCTAAATTCCCCTACAAGCGAGATTATGCGATATCTGATTACAAGTGCGCTTCCCTATATTAACGGTATTAAACACCTCGGCAATCTCGTTGGTTCCATGCTGCCGGCGGATGTCTATGCCCGTTTCCTGAGACAGGAAGGGGAAAGCGTGCTGTTTGTCTGCGCCACAGATGAACACGGTACACCAGCAGAACTCGCAGCGCTGGAAGCGGGACTTGATGTCGCTACCTACTGTCAGAAACAGCACGAACTGCAAGCGGATATTTATGATCGCTTCGGGCTTTCCTTTGATTATTTTGGGCGCACCTCATCACCCAATAACCACGAATTAACCCAGCATTTCTATCAGCGCCTGGATGAAAACGGCTTTATCGAAGAACGAGAAATTCGGCAGATTTATTCCTTAGAAGATAATCGTTTCCTACCAGACCGCTACGTGGTCGGAACCTGCCCCCATTGCGGATACGATAGAGCCAGGGGCGACCAATGTGAGAACTGCACCTCTGTCTTAGATCCCACCGACTTGATCGAACCTCGTTCGGCAGTTTCGGGAAGTACCAATCTAGAAGTACGCTCCACTAAGCACCTATTTTTAAAGCTTTCTACCCTCAGTAATGAGGTGCATTCCTGGGTGGATAAGCAGAAAGACTGGCCCAATCTTACTAAATCCATTGCCATGAAATGGCTGAATGAAGGGTTGCAAGACCGGGGCATTACCCGTGATTTGAGTTGGGGTATACCCGTACCCCGTCCCGGATTTGAGGGTAAAGTTTTCTACGTTTGGTTTGATGCGCCAATTGGTTATATTGCTGCAACTAAAAGTTGGGCAAAAGAGCAGGTAAACCCGGATGAATGGAAAACCTGGTGGTGCGATGCCGAGGATGTCCGATACGTCCAGTTCATGGCAAAAGATAATCTGCCTTTCCACACCATTATGTGGCCCGCAATGATTTTGGGGACACGAGAGCCTTGGAAAATGGCAGATGATATTAAAGGCTTTAACTGGCTGACGTACTATGGGGGGAAATTCTCCACCAGTTCCAAACGGGGTGTATTTTCAGACCAAGCCCTTGATATTTTACCCGCCGATTACTGGCGCTATGCCTTAATTGCCATGTCCCCAGAATCTTCGGATTCTGCATTCACCTGGGAGTTGTTTCAAGTCAGGGTGAATAAGGATTTAGCAGATAATCTTGGTAATTTTGTCAACCGGATTCTGAAATTTGCTGCGAGTCGTTTTCAAGGTACGATTCCAGAAGGGGGTACTCCGGGTGAAGCGGAGAAACGGTTGCAGGAGACGTGCGAGAATCTGGTGTCAAAGTTGAGTGGTTTTCTGCAAAATCTGGAGTTTCGTAAAGCCGCAGAAACCCTTTGTGCGTTGTGGACGGCGGGAAATCAGTATATTGACGAACGCGCACCGTGGGCGCTGATGAAGACGGATCGGGAAGCGGCGGCGTTGGTGATTCGCACTTGTATTAATTTAATTCGGCTTTATGCGATCGCATCTCGTCCGATTATTCCTTTTACCTCAGAAAAGCTGTTCGATGCTTTGCAAATGTCCGTAGAAGAACGGACGCAGAAGTTGAGTGGTGCGGTGCATCTGAATGCATTAGAACCGGGTCGTGCGTTTGAGGTTCCTCCTCCCCTATTCCGCAAGTTGGAAGATGGGGAAATTGAACAATTACGTCAGCAATTTGGGGGTGGGTGATATAGCAAAAGGCAGAGGGCTTTTATGTTTATTGTGACGAATTTATAGCCGTTGCGTGGCACTTCGTTGCAGCTTCGCTACCTTTACCCTTTTTAGGTTATTTTTCCTCAATATCTGTCTAAGTAAGTAAACCTAATAATCAGTAAAAATTAGACTTTACCCTTTAACTGAACCTTGGGGATTCAGCCCCACAATTTTTTTTGCTAAACCTAAAGTATTTAACGTTTGAATCGCCCACCAAGTTACATCAATTTCCCACCAACGCTGCCCAGCTTTTGCCACATTAGGGTGAGCATGGTGATTATTATGCCAACCTTCTCCATAGGTTAAGATCGCTGCCCACCAAAGGTTACGCGAACCATCATCTGAAGAGAAATTACGATACCCTCGCAGGTGAGCTGCCGAGTTAATTAACCAGGTGCTATGCCAGAGCAATACTGCCCTTAAGAACATCCCATAGATGACAAACGACCATCCTCCTAACTCATACAACAGCAATCCCAGAGGAATTTGCAGGAGAAAGAAGTTGCGATTCAACCAACGGTAATAGGGGTCACGGTCTAGGTCAGGTACAAATCTTTTATAATGCTCGTAATTGAAAAACTCCTCGCGGACATAAAAAAGCCACAAGATATGGCTCCACCAAAAACCTCGCGAAGCTGAGTAAGGGTCTTTTTCTGCATCCTCGGTATGGGCGTGATGCATCCGGTGTGCGGAAACCCAGAAAATGGGGCCTCCTTGAAGGGCAAGGGCACCGATGGTAGTAATAATATATTCCAACCACTTGGGCACCTGAAGACTACGGTGAGTTAAAAGTCGGTGATACCCTAAACAGATACCAATGCTGCCAAATAACCAGTGAAGAACTATCATTACTCCCAAAGCTGACCAAGAAAAAAACCAGGGAGCCAAAAGAGCTACGGCGTGAACTGCCCCCATAAAAGCAACAGTCGGCCAATTGAGAGCAAGGCGATGCTTGCCTTCAGGAATAGTTGATTGCGTTGTCATAAATCTTTCCTAAAAATGCTGTGAATAATTCAGGGTTGGTGCGGTTACTTCCAGTGGCGTTCTCTGTGTCTCCAGAGCAGTCATTCAGTATCCCTGCACCAGTTGGTTGCCTCGCGCCCTCTTCTCAGATTAGTTCCCTATAAATCCCTTCTCCCGGCTGCATATTAACCTCAACAGTTCAGTACCATCCATTTTATTTACTCTTAATAAAAAACTTTTATAAACCTGTATTTTTGCTTAATGAGCGATTAGCGATCGCTTATTTCCGATCAGCTATAGATCCAGCCTCAACAAGTTCGGCTAGTGAATCGATATCGAACTCGTTCAGAGCTTTGCAGAGATTTTCAAACTGCTTGTATTTCTCCAAGCTGTACTGACCTTCATCCATGTGTAATATCTGACAAAACTGCTTGTAATCAGTTTTCCAGTGAAAAGTGTTGAGAGCTTGAACAAAGCTTTTGATTGTAAGCATTAAGGAAGCCTTGCGTAATCACAACACCTTTATTAGAAAACTTTTAATCAGCAAATTTATTAATCTTTAGATAGATATGTGCTTAAAAAGCGAGGTGAATTTTAAATATTTACTAACAACACCAAACCTGCATTAACGGAGCAAAGCTTCAATAAAGCTAGAGATAGCTAACGAGAGATTCCCCGTACTGCAAAAAAGGAAGTTTGTTTTGCAGCAGGCAACTCCAAAATAATTTAGTCACCGGATAGTCCGGTGGTAAGTCAGACAAAACCTGCCTTAAGGCTCAATGCCCACCTAATCTTGCTGATCAGCGCCACTACGAGAGAGAACTCCAAGTCCGTGATGCAGAGAAGACGGAGTTGCGGATGTAAAAAAGGGCTCTGTACTTCTGGAACTCAGTCAAATCTTCAGAGCTTTGCTGATGTCGGGTTTTTGCTTACCTACGCCTCCAAGGCGGCAGCGATTTGAACTCTTAGGTACGCTATCGTACTCACGATTAACTATAACACTTCTGTGCGCCAACGTACAAACTTTGTTAGAGTGGTTATGTAAGCAACTAGCCCTAAAGCTTGTTCTTTAGAGATTTCACCTTTTGACATCGGAAGCGGAACCGTTAAACCGCTCCTTGTGCCGTCAGTTGTCTTTTTTAAACGCAACTGGCTCAAGGAGTGTCTTTATGTCCCTGCCCAACCCCCCCCCAAGTCCGGTGGAAAACCGGCTTTTGGCTGCTCTCCCCAGTGAGGTCAAAGCACGTCTAGAACCCAACTTGGAAAGGGTCTCGCTGCCTTTCAAGGAAGTCCTCTACGAGTCCAGAGAACTCATCAAGTACATCTATTTCCCTATTAATGCCGTAGTCTCTATGCTCACCATCGTGGAAGATCGCACCCTAGCGGAAGTGGGTCTGGTGGGCAATGAAGGCATGGTTGGTCTCTCGGTGTTCTTGAGAATCGAGGCAACACCCTTCAAGGCAATTGTGCAGGTTCCTGGAGAAGGCATGAGGATGAAGGCGGATGTATTCAATGACTTGGTCAATCCAGATAGTCCGCTTTACAGCCTGCTGCTGCGCTACACACACACCCTGATGTTCCAGATTTCGCAATCGGCTGCCTGCAACTCCCACCACTCAGTGGAACAGCGTTGCTGCCGTTGGCTACTGATGACGTGCGATCGCGTGCCGTCAAACCAATTTCCGCTTACCCAGGAGTTTTTCTCCCAAATGCTGGGGGTGCGCCGCGCCAGTATCACGGTAGTGGCTGGGAGGCTTCAAAAAGCGGAGCTGATTCGCTACAGTCGAGGTCAGATGACGATCCTCGATAGTCCAGGTCTCGAAGCGGTTAGCTGTCAGTGTTATCGGCTTGTCAAAGAAGAGGAAGACCGCCTACAGACATGACCCTTGAAGGTTGCTTGTCGTTTTTTCATGAAGGTAAAATTGGCGTATTTAGAGGTGAAATAAAAACTTATTTTTAATTAGAAAAATTAGAAATTTTTCTCACGTTATTAATCGATTAATCTTAAGTTGAATTGCGACTAAAACATAAAATAATTTTTCTGTGATAAAGTAAATATGGTTGCGAAACAGAAGGCAAAGTCAAGCAAGCTGAAAGCCAAATCCGTCACGCTACAGAATAGATGAAAGATAAAGTCAAGGAACTACTTAAATAAAGTAGAGACGCGACTTCTTTGAAGCGATAAGAAAGTGCCATCTTGTATCTTTACACCGTAAGGTTTAGGCAGCCAGTATGGTTGTCTAGACTTTTTCAAGAGAATATATTTTACATCGGAAAAATAAAACAGATGTCTGAGACTCCCAATTTCGAGAATATCTTGGAAACAATCATACGAGAATCTGAAGAATCTTTGGAAAAAGCCTATCAAGCTGCCTTTGTAGGATTCAATCAAACTATAAATGCATTAAAAGAATCCTCAGATACCAACATCACAAAAATCCAAGAGGTAACGAAACAAAACCAAATCCAAACCATAGGAGTTTTAAAAGAAGCCGAACTTAAAAATCTGCAAAAATGGAAAGCGATTATACGGGAAATCGATAACCGCAGAGAAGCTATAATAAACGCAGACTCTAAAAGGCTTGATAAATTAATAGAATATATAGAGAAGAAAGAGGCGCAGAAACAAGAAGAATTGTTGGAAGTCATCAATAAAGCCTTATAAATTTCATCGATTCTAAATAGAAATAACCCTAGTCTATCTTTCTCCACAATTTCCTAGGTTAATTTTTCCAGCAGAATTCCGTCCGAATAGTACGGAGAGAGGCTGAAGGATAAAAACCCTTCTAAGCACTAAACTTCCTCTGACTGGACATGAGCAGATGGAATTCTATCTGCCTTTTCATGGTACTGCTTTATCTTCATCAGTGACTCCGATTAAAATTGGAGTTGCTTTCCAATCCAGTGAATATTTCGATCTGTCTTGTATACTATCTGACAATCTCGCGTAGTGTTTCCGGTACAGATCGCGGGTTCCATCCTAATTCGGTGCGAGCTTTAGTAGCATCTACCCGCACACAGCGATCATAAATATAGTGAACTCGTTCTCGACTGAGGGGAGGTTGCCAGTTGAAGAGGCGTCCGATGGGATCGAGTAGGTTTCCAGCGAATTGGACGAGGGGTTTGGGTGCTTCAGCAGGGGCGGGAACACCTGTTTGTTGACTAATAAACTCGAACATTTCGCGGGTGGTGAGTTCTCCGGCGGAAATGATGTATTGTTCTCCAGGTTTGCCCTTTTCAGCCGCGAGAATTATTGCCGCAACTAAGTCATCAACGTGTACAATACCCGTAATGCGATCGCCCCCTGCCCAAACCTTGAGTCCGCCTTTGAGAAATTGTTTCAACACGGGACCAAAATGGGGGTCATCTGAGCCGAAAATTCCAGAGGGGAGGACACTAACCACGGGCAACCCTTGGGCGGCAAATTGGTTGACTAATTGTTGAGCTTGGTATTTAGTGCGATCGTAGGCTCCAGAAAAGTCTGTTTGCTGCCGTTGAAAGGTTTCGTCAACCACTTGACCTTTAGTATCACCAAATACGCCAATTGTGCTGCAATAGACAAGTTTGGATACGCCAACCGCTTGGGCGAGTTCCAACACGGCGCGGGTGCCTTCTACGTTTACCCGTTCCATTTTGGTGGCATCCACTAGTCCTAGTTCAACATAAGCAGCGGTGTGAAATACCCAGTCTACCCCAGTCATTGCTGTTTGCAGGGCATTGCGATCGCTGATGTCGCCGTAAACGAGTTGCAGGTTGCAATGGGTGAGTCGATCTAGATTGCTGGACTTGCGGACTAAACCGACAACCGTATCACCCCGTTGTTCTAAGGCTTTGACTAAGTGGGAACCTGTAAATCCGTTGGCTCCAGTGACTAGTGCTTTCATCACTCCTCCTCTCGTGTAATGTTATTAGACTACAAGAGAAGCTCTTGCGATCGCATAAAACTCCATCTAGAAGCGCTGTCCCAACTTCAGCCAAGAAAATACCTGTCCAACGGTTAGCCGCAGGTCTAGAAAATCTGGTACTGGTAAACTATCTTCTAGTTGTCGCTTAATTTCCGGTAATTGATTGGGTTGAAAGCAGAGGACTGCCTTCTCATCTGGGTCAATCAGCCATCCCAGGCTTGTTTGATGTCTGAGACAGAACAGAATATTATCAATTACCTTGGTCTGTGATTGGTCAGGTGAGAGGATTTCAATTGTCCAATCGGGAGAACGTTCAAAGACGTTGGCAACTTCTCCATCGGCATCGAAGGGAATTTTATCCCATTGAAAAACCGCTACATCTGGCACGATGGAGCGTCCTCCGAAGGTACAGCGTAATTCTGGGAATGCATAGGCGATTTTTTTTTGGAATCCTGCCTCGTTGATTGTATCGGTCAGTCGTATTTGCAGGGTGCTGTGCTTCCCTTGAGGCATGGGTTTTTGGTAGATTTGACCGTTGATAAATTCGCGGGCTGGTTTAGTTTCGGGGAGTTTTAGAAATTCAGTTAGGGTGAGGGGTTTAGTTGTTGTGGTCATGGTTGCTTTCCCAATATTTTGCTAGTCGATGGCTGAGAGTATACTCGCACCTAGCAAGATTCAACACGCGATCGCTCAATCTGCGAAAAGCAATTTCAATTTTAAGCTAGAATTCAGAGTCAGAATCGTACTTAGTACCATCGTCGCTAACTCTTCCATCAGGCATTGTTGCTCCCCGGAAATCTGCCTTTCTTTCTTCAACACCGCTCAGATCTTTCCCAAAGAATTCAACACCTGTTATGTCAGCGCCAGTCAGGTCAGCATATTGAAAATTAGTGTTGTCTAATTGAACGTGGCTAAGGTTAGCATCCTTGAGAATAGTATGGCTGAGATCACTGTTTCTCAGGTCGGCACCGCTCAGATTAATACCGCTCAGGTCTAAACCACTTAGGTCGGTATAGCTCAAATTTGCATTACTTAGATTGGCATTAGTTAAGTTAGCTGTTTTGAGATGGGCATGGCTGAGGTTGGCATGGCTGAGGTTGGCATGGCTGAGATTGGCATGGCTGAGATCAGTTTTTCTCAGGTTGGCACTACTAAGGTTTGCGCTACTAAGGTTGGCATCAATTAAGCAATCGGCTTCTAATATGGCACTAGTAAGATCAGCACCAATCAGCTTGACTTCACGTAGGTCTGCCCAACTGAGATTCGCTTCCCTCAGTTTTGCATTGCTCAAGTCAGCTTTTCGTAGGTTTGCCCTGACCATTTTTGCCTCCTTTAAGTCTGCTGCTTTCAAAACTGCCTCACTTAGGTTTGCCCAATTAAGTTCCGCCTTTGTTAGAACACTTTCGCTTAGATCGGCTTCAGTCAATTCTGCATAGACCAACCTTGCCAAAATTAGCTTTGCTTGACTGAGCTTTGCCCTCCTTAAAGTTGCTGTATTCAAAGTTGCTTCTTCGAGATTGGCTTCTATCAAGTCGGCGTTATCCAAGGTAACGTTGCTCAGGTCAGCTTTGTGCAAGATAGCTTTAGTGAGAATAGCCCCAGTTAGATCTACTCCACTCAGATTTTCCTCATTCAAGCTTGCATCACTGAGATTAGCTCCGATAAAATTCCTCTCCCCGGCTGTATATCGCTCCCGAAGCTCCTGTTCTGTCATTCGTTTTGAGGAATCAGCCTCTAGCGTAAACAGCTCGCCTAAGTCACAGCCGAAGTAGTTGCACAATACTTCAGCCGTGTTGCAGTCAATCCGGTTAAACTCCCCTTTGTAAAGCCTGCTGATGGCATTAATACTAAGGTCAGTCTCTTTAGCTAATTGGTACTGGGATAGCTCCCGTTTTTCCATCAAACCCTTCAGCTTACAGCAAATTCGTTTCATAAGCGCTTTGCTCACTCCTTGAGAATTAATCAGGAGGTATATCTCTTTATCTACACTAGCGCATATTAGTAACCCTTGCGGATAGTAACGCTTGCGAAAGTAATATGCGACAAGAGTTGACAGGTTGGTATTTGCCAAGTTATCTTGAATGAGTTCGATGGCAGAAGTGCCAAAAAAAAAGACCCCCAAGCGGCTAACTTGAGGGGAAATTATTCAATTTGTAATTCTTTTTCTGTTTTCATTATGGCACAAAAACTGTTAGCTGTCTCTGAGAGACAGCCCTACACGCTTGATCAAGTTCTAATCGTTGATACCGAGACAACGGGTCTGGAAGTTGACACAGCACAGGTGATAGAGATTGGAGCAATCCTGTATTCGGTAAAGCACCAAACCACTATCCAGCAATTTTCCACAATGCTCCCAGCAAATACTAATCCAGCAGAGCATATCAACCGGATTAAATCTGCACCCCTAAGGGAAATAACAGAAAAACAAGCTGCTCAGGGGATATTGATACTCACTGAAATGGCTCAGATGGCTGAAGTCGTTGTGGCGCACAATGCCGAATTTGATAAGAAGTGGTTTGGTCTCTCAAGAAATGGGAATAGTCTACTCCCTGCCTTACTGAACTACAAGGGTAAACCCCTTTCTTGGGTATGTACCTGTAGTGACTTTGAGTGGCCTTATCAAACTCGCCCTGGTCAATCTCTTATCGAATTGGCAGCAGCGCATGACATTGGGATTTTTGGAACTCACCGGGCACTAACAGATTGTCAGTTAATTGCAGCTCTTTTTGATCGCATGGAAAACTTGGAAGCTATGTTTGAGAAAGCCTTGAGACCAAAGGCTTTCTTTAAAGCTCTTGTAACCTATGACGAGCGAGAAAAAGCCAAAAAAGTGGGTTTCAAATGGATTCCTGAGCGAAAAAGCTGGGAGCGAAGAATGGCTGTAGAGGATAGCAAAAAACTTCCTTTCCCAGTCATGCAAATAGCACCCTGTTAATAAGTTGGAGAGGGGTGACAGCCTGACTGTACTAGCAGCGACGCTGCCACTCCTCATAAACTCTTTCCTTGAGTTCCTGAAAAAGTAGTAATTAACACTTCGCCGTTGATTGTTTTATTTAAAAGCCAGCTTGCTGAAATCAGCTATAGCGATCGCATTTAGCCCCTCTCACTCCCATCCCAACATTTCATTAAAGTCCCAAAGCCATTAATGATCGACCATGACCGCTTATTTAAAGAACTCCTAACCACCTTTTTCGTAGAGTTCATAGAATTATTTTTACCAGATGTTGCCGCTTATCTGGAGCGTGACTCCATCGCATTTTTAGACAAAGAACTATTCACTGATATTACAGCCGGAGAACGATATGAAGCCGATTTAATCGTTAAAGCCCAATTTCAAGAACAAGAATCCTTCTTCCTCATCCACCTAGAACACCAGGCACAGAATCAAGCCCAATTCGGTAAGCGGATGTTTCGTTATTTTGCCCGCTTGTCTGAAAAACACGATTTACCCGTCTATCCCATTGCTCTATTTTCCTACAACGCTCCCCACCGTCCAGAACCGAACGCTTACCAAGTAGTATTCCCCAATAAAATTGTCTTGCAGTTCAACTATGATGTAATTCAGCTCAATCGCCTCAATTGGCGAGACTTCATGCGTAACCCCAATCCCGTGGCGAGTGCGTTGATGGCGAAAATGAACATTGCCCCCGAAGAACGCCCCAGAGTCAAGTTAGAATGTCTGCGGTTGCTGGCAACCCTAAGACTCGATCCTGCGAAGATGCAGCTAATTTCTGGGTTTATTGACACCTATCTCCAACTCAATACTGAGGAGGAAGCACGCTTAAGATCTGAAATTGCTACGATTGAACCAACCGAGCAGGAGGCAGTTATGCAAATTGTTACCAGTTGGATGCGGGAAGGTATAGAACAAGGACTTCAACAAGGGAGACAAGAAGGACTCCAACAAGGGATACAACTCGGACTGCAACAAGGATTACAACTCGGACGCCAGGAAGGTGAGTCAGCATTAATCCTGCGCTTAATCACCCGCCGATTTGGTTTGATTGAGCCTGAGTTACAAGAGTCTATTCGCCAGTTAACCTTACCTCAGTTAGAAACGTTAGCCGAGGCGCTGCTAGAGTTCTCCGATCGCACAGATTTAGTAACGTGGTTACAACAAGTTTCACAACACTCAGATATCGAACGCTCCTGACATCTTTCTTCAGTTCGCGCAGGTGGTCACTGAGCTTGTCGAAGTGCGGACTTTGTTTTTATAGCCCTTGACTTCAGTCGCCAGGTAATTCTTTCACAACCCTTTCTCATAAACTCGATACGTCTTATAAATCTTCCCCCCCGACGCCTCAATCAACTTGCGAGACGGAAAATTATCCTCCCAAACCCAACCGAGTTCTGCTCGTTTGTAAGGTTTGCCCTTCTTAATTCCCCCCTGCATTCCCAAATAAATTAACGCCAGAGGCACCATTTTCCGGCGATACTCCGGTAGTGAACAAATCGCTATCACCCGTCCTTGGTCAATCTGACGACGATACCACAGAAACTTGAGAATTCCCAGCCAGTTCAGTTTCTCACCAACCTGTTTTAGGGGGATATTATAGTCTGGTAATCCCATCCAAAAGCCAATCATTTCCTCCTTATCTTCGGCGATTGGAAAAACATCTGGATCAACTAAACTTTGCAACGCCTTCGCTTCTTCTAGAAATTCTTCCTCAGTTCTAGGGGCAGAACTCCAGTTATTGGCAAAGGCACGGTTAAATAGGTGATAAAGGCTAATACAATCTTGCTCAAATTCCTGACCTTTAGTTCTAAGAGGGCGAAAGGTAATGCCAGATTTACAAGCAATCTGATACGCCTTCTCAAACTTATCCGGTAGGGGCTTATCTAACGGAAAATCATAGGCATAGGCATCCTTAGCTTTTTGCCAGCCATCCCGTTCCATAAATTGGGAATAGTAACAGGGATTGTAAGGCATCATCACCATCGGCGGCGTGTCAAAACCATCGACCAAAAACAAACAACTGTTGTGAGTCGATAAATCGATGGGACCCCGCACCTCTGTCATACCTTGCTCTCGCAACCACTGACAGGCAGCATTGAGTAACGCTTGTGCGATCGCAAAATCTTCAACGCATTCAAAAAATCCAAACAACCCAACCGTTTTACCCTCCCGTTCGACCAACCGCTGATTCACCGCTGCCACAATTCGTCCTACTGCCTGGGAAAGGTTTGAAGGATCTAGGGCAATAAACTGCTGTAATTTTCCATAACTAAAAAAGGAATTAGTGGGTACAAAGTTCTTGGCAACATCACTGCGCAAAGACGGCACCCAGTTGGAGTCATTAGCATAGACTCGTGCTGGCACATCCAGAAACAGTTCTTGATCTGTTGGAGTTGTAACAGCACGAATCTGAATATCGGTAGTAGTTTTCAGCACTTGAACGACCTCTTCATTCAGGAGTTTGAATTAGGAATTTTGAAAGAATTCCTCAAGCACTAATCATCGGCTTGTACAATGAATCTCGCGTTGCTACCATTGCTGTGACCAAGCGATCCATTTCCTCTTTCGTATGCAGAGCATTAGCAGTAATCCGGATGCGGGGTTTGGCAATAAACCAAATGGGTGAAACCCAAATCCCGTGGTTCTCGATCATAGACCGACCGAATAGCTTCGGGTCAATCTCTGATGGTAAAATAACAGGAATTACATTCGTTTCACCAATCGCATCAAACCCCTGTTCGAGCAAGCGCGATCGCAAGTAGCGTGTATTTGCCTGAAGTTGCTGAACGAGTTGGGGAGATTGACGTACCTGACGAATACTCTCTAACGCCGCCGCCGTGAGGGGAGGTGATAAAGAAATCGTACCAATGGAAGTTGGAGAAACATTTAAGAGGGGAATCAGTTCTTCTACATGAGTGCTAATTGCCGCCCCCGCAGATGCTGCAAACTTCGAGAACGTAGTCATGATCAGCGGCACAATACCTCGCTCAATCGCGTATTGTGGCTGAATATTAAAATACTCATAAATTCCCCTACCCGTCGCACCAATCGCCCCACTAGCATGGGCTTCATCCATAACCAATACGCTACCATCATACTGTTGCAGTACGTCAATCATCCCTGGCAGAGGTGCAATATCTCCGTCCATTGAGAACACGGCATCAGAAATGACCATAATTCGGTCATTTGGACGAACAAACCGACGCAGCTTGCGAGCTAAATCCTCCACATCGCAGTGCCGATAGGCTCTGACACGGACTCGGGGACTATGACCAAACAATTTTCCGGAACGAGTGCCCGCATTCACTACGGCTGAGACAATGCAACCGTGGTTGAGAACATCCGTCAAAATCACGGTTTCGCGGGTATGCTGGAAGCCAGGAACCTGAATGGCTAGATGACAGTACGCATCCATTAAGGCTTGCATTGCCATCCAAGCATTCAGAAATAGCTGAGTATGGGGCAGGTGCTTAAACTCAGAAATCTCGTTTTCTAGCTGTCGATGCAAATCAATGCGACCGCTTAACACCGAGGTAGAACTGTTAGAGGTGCCATAGTGGAAGATAGCATCAACCGCTGCTTGGCGCACCGCATCATTCTGAACCAAACCCAACACGTCATTCGTGCAGAAGGTTACAACAGTGTGACGCTTTCCTGTGGCTACAGATTCAATCTCAACTAAATTCCCCTGCTTTTTATGACAAATATACTCATCGGGCTCAAGTCCGCTTTCGTACCAGCGCTGGACGTATTCTTTGACAACTTGCACAACTTTACTCCTCTCACCTTAATTCCTAGATAGCTTATTACCTCTGTCTAAAGAAGTATATTGTTTAGCTCAGATAGCCGCTATCCAGAGCGGATACCATACCCGACAATTGCTGAGTTTACAAGCTGACGGGGTGTAGGGAACCACCTTACCCCAATATGTCTGTACTGCGACAGTATCAGCATCCAGTCAAAGGGGAAGTTGACGAACCGAGCCACGGTCAACTGCAGTGTGAAGTGTGAAGTATGAAGTATGAAATCACCCTCTCTAATTTGAGGGGCTTGTCTACCTTCATGATCGCCTGTCTTTTTCATCCTTCATCCTTTCGGGTCGCCTTTACAGTTGCCTTCATCTAAATTAATGAGTTCTATTGGGTTGGCTCTGTTAACTCTGATGCTATCGCTGGCGACACAGCCGATGCTTTGGCTGTCACTAACGCTTGGCTCTTCAGAAGCTTGCGAGTCGGTGTGCTGATGGTTTGGCGGCTGACTCGATTGTTGCACAAATTTTTCATACTGCCGGATAATCACCCGTTGAAGAGCGATAATCGCTGGATTAATTTCGACATAGCGTCGTTGGCGATTCCCCAGATAAGTTTGCTGTTCGCTTTCGATCATCTCGACATCTTGATCGAGAAATTGCTTAAGTAAAAAGCGCCAGATGAACTTAGATAACCAGGGATCGAGAGCTTTTAATAACCACTGCGGCAAGCGGACTTTGAGAAACATCAGGGAAAAGGATTGGGTAAAAGTTGGTGCCACTGGCAACCGCATCAGGTATAAAGAGGAAACGCCCTCAAGAGAACTATTATAGTGAGGATAGCGGTATCGGATTGAGACGGTACGGGTCGTTACCTGATCACCCTGTTCGCTCAGTCCTAGAAATTTTGTCATCCAACCTTGATAGGAAACTTGGTACTCAGCACAAACTTCTGCATCAGTTTGTTGCAAATTAATCAAGACTGGATTGAACCAACCTTGTAAGTTTTTATGCAAAAACCCGTGAAACACATCCATCGTGTTTTCGTTACAGATGGAGAAATGGGCTTGAAATCTGGCTGGGATTGGCACCATTAACCAATTCGGATCGTCAAACTCTGGAACATCAGGGAAGGGAATCTCCTCTGCCAAGTGAGTATCACCAGGAAAAACCCAGATAATACTATATTTTTCCCGAACAGGATAGCTGCGGACTCTGGCACAGGGTAATTTTTGTTCTTTAGGCAGGTAGGGAATGCCAACACACTGACCCTCTCCGTTAAATTCCCAGCCATGATAGGCACATAATAGGCGATCGCCTTGGACTTGACCTTTGTGCAGAGCAACTCCTTTGTGAGGGCAAGCATCCTCTAAGGCATGGAGGTTGCCGTTGGTGTCGCGGTAAAGGGCAATCACTTGCTGCCAAACCACTACAGGCATCACCTGTCCAGCCTGGAGTTGGCTAGCCCAAGCCACCGGATACCAGTAATTTGGATTGATACCCACTTCTCTTACAGCATTTTGGACTGTTTGACTGGTTAGGGTCGTAGCCAGTTCCATAAACCCCTGCCTCTTTTGAGCTGTTTATCTGACAATATTTAGCCTGCTGGTTGTCCTAAGTCAATCAACCCGTTGGATCGAATCCAAACAGAACGACTAAGCGTCAGACTATCTGAATCTATCGGTATGCGTTATGGTTGTCAAAAATTTTAGGAATTTCATTCATGTTCCGCGATCCTAGGCTATTAGTGCTATTGGCAGCAGGTTCCCTCACCACCATGGCGGGGGGAGTGATTGCACCAATTCTGCCAGAGATGATACAACAACTTGAACTTGATCCAGCTTTTGCGGGGAATCTGGTAAGCCTCCATTGCCTGACGATTGCCCTGTTTAGTCCCCCACTGGGAATCTTGGCAGACCGGTTTGGTCATTTGCGAGTGCTGATACCGTCTCTAGTCCTTTACGCCTTGTTTGGCGTTGCTGGGGCGTTGATGCAGGCACTAGAACCGCTGTTAGTGGTGCGGGGGTTACTGGGTGCAGCGAGTGGTGGTATCGCAGCAGCGAGTCTAGGCTTGCTAGGGAATATGTATGAAGGCGAAACGCGATCGCAAGCCCTAGGCTATGCCACCAGTACCCTCACTATCACAGGCATTGCTTTCCCACTTCTAGGTGGTTGGGTGGGTTCAGTTCACTGGCAGTTTGCTTTCTGTCTTTACGGGTTAGGACTACCTCTAGCGTTTTTAGCCGCATTTTTTTTAGAGGACAAGCAACCCACCAAAGCAAAGCAGACAGCCAACAACTCTGGCAGCAAACTCAAAGAAATTTTAGGACATCCCCAAACCCTCCGATTGTTACTAGCCCTCAGCCTCGCTTCGATTTCCATGTATGCTGTGGTCATTTATGCCCCGATCTACCTGAAAGCGACTATTAATGCTGGAGCAATGGTTAACGGCATTGTTCTGGCGTCTAGAGCCGTGGGTGCTGCTATCATATCGGCATTTGGAGCAAAATGGCTCGCCAAGAGGTTAGGGGCAGCAACGGCGACGGCTATTGGATTTGGTTTGATGGCATTGACGCTGACAACCATCCCATGGCTGCACCAACTTAGTTGGATTTTAGTAACCGCCATATTCTTTGGTGTCGGATTTGGTTTAGTGCTACCCACCCTCTACAGCACCCTAGCTAATCTCGCTCCCCCAGAACTCCGTTCCAGTGTGCTAGCTGCTGGAACCGGAACGGGATTTTTGGGACAGTTTCTTTCCCCGATATTACTCGGTCCAGTTTTTGGCTACAGCGGATTAGAAGGCGTCTTTTATGCCGCCGCAGTAGTGGCGTTAGTGGCGGGATTGGTGCTGTTTGCTCGGAAGCTTTAATACCATTTTCACAAATGATTGTCAGCTATCAAATTCGGTAATTATCAAGTTGGTAGGGGCGGGTTTCCCAGCAATTTCGCCTGCCTACCTAGATTATAGATGAACCCGCCCCTACGAAATGTGACTCACTGATAAATGCTAGGTAGTTGTTGCCCCCATCAAAATCGGAATCCCAGAATATTCCAGTAGTCTAGGAACCCAAGAAAACCCAGTGCTGCTAAGGTGATCGCTGAGTAATGCAATCGACTCATAACTGACCAATACTTGTTTCTCCAAGCTAGCACCGCAAAGACTGGCAAGCCTAGGGTCAAGCTAGTTGTCACTACGGGAATGCAAAGCAATACCTTTATCAAAAGCGGCATACCGTAAGCAAACTCTGACAAATCCATCAGTGCCAGAGCCAGCACAAAACTGATGATAAACACTAAGTTTAAGAGGCAGACCAATTCAGCTAGCGATCGCGCCCCATGAGATAATCGTTGATAGTTCCCCAACTGAGTGGGGAAGCAACGGGAAAGGGGATTAGTACAATACCCTTGCAACTTTTTAATAACCCAATTCATTATTCCCGATAAGAAGACAAAAACACAAATTCCTAACAAACTCAGTTGAAACTTTGTCGTTTCGTACCAAGACAACTTTTCAAAGGCATATTTACCTAGGAATAAATGAGTAATACGCCCTCGGTCATCTTCTCGGAATGCCACATCAGGAAACGTTATTCCTGAAAATTGGAGAGGACAACCACCCGATTGACCGAACAACATTGGCTCTATTTCCATCAAACGGCTTTTTCCAAGAGTTAAAGTGCCATCCCTGTTGGCTGTCACTTGCAGTTCAGATGTCGATAGGGGAGAACTGGGTAATAACGCTGCTAGCTTTTCAATACTGCTGTGTGGATAGCGAATGTATCGATAATTTCCTGTGAAATTGCTAACACGTTTTTGTAGATCTGGCATGATAAGACGAGAATTCGTAATCAAAGAAGACAAATCCCCATTCCCCATTCTCCATTCCCCATTCCCCTTAGAAAATAGTGCTACAGAATCAGAATATTTTGACTGTGGGTAGTAATGGTCGAGAAAGCGGGTAATGAGTTCATTGTGCAGCTCACCTTTATCATTGTTGTAGGCAGAAAAAAAGCCCAAGTTCTGGTCGGGGAGTAAAAAGAGATGGCTCTTAAATCCTGCGATATGACCATCATGTTCTATGGCACGCAATCCGTTTTGAAACCGTTCGTAAAAACCATAGGCTTGACCGGGCAATTGGGGATGGTGGGTAAACTGTTGTTGATGCATCTGTTGAGCAGTGGCATCTTGTAAAATGCGGATATTGCCGTAGCGACCATTTTGCAAATGAGCGATCGCAAAATGAGCCATATCAGTAGCCGTTACGTTCAAGGCTCCTGATGGCATATCGTTGGTGTAGACTATCGGTAGTTGGTGATAGTTGCCATTTCTATACCGATACCCAACAGCTAGGTCAGATAATAGCGACGGTTTCAACTCAAAGCTACTGTGACGCATTCCTAGGGGTTGCAAGATATATTCGTCAACGTATTGGGCGAAGGGAAGGCGGGAGATAGCTTCAACTAGATAGCCAGCTAAGGCAAAGCCCTGATTGCTGTATCGAAGTATCTCTCCTGGAGGCAAAATACGGCGCAGCAGATGCTGGGTAAGATAGTCTCCTAGAGGTGTGATTTCAGATGGGTTGCGGGCAGCGATGCCGATAAAGTTTTCGTCAATTCCGCTGGTATTAGTGAGTAAGTTGGCAGTGGTGACGGGTTGAGGGTACTTATTCTCCAATTGAAAATTGTTGAGGTAGTGGTTAACATCCTCGTTCAGGTTAAGTTTTCCCTGTTCTACCAATTGCATGACAGCAGTAGCTGTAAACAGTTTGGAGACAGAACCGACGCGAAAGACTGTCTTTTCGGGAATAACAGGGATTTGCGCCTCTCGGTTAGCATAGCCGTAGCCTTTGGCGAAGAAGATTTTGCCACCTTTGACTAAAACAAATACCGCACCGGGAATGTGTTCGGCTTGCATGCGTTCGGAAAAGAACTGATCTAAGAACGCTTCAAGTTCTTGGGGTTTTGTGAAATTTGTATGAGGTGATGCTCTAGGAAATAAGGATAGAGGAGTTGAGGTTTGCTGAACGAGTGTACTGGTGATACCTTTTAAGGGTGTCCTGATTTGAGTAGAAAGGGGCATTCTGAGTAGACAGAAAAGCACGATAGCAAGAATTACCCCACAGAAGCGTCTGAGAAGAGTAGAGGTTAGCCGTTTCATAACCGCTGTTTCTCTCTAATGACTGGGTTTAAACTGATAACTTGCACCAGTGGCAACAACCCGCCAGTGGTTAAAACCACTGTCTCATAGCTAAAGTCGTCTTTAGACGACTGGATAAGACTTGTAGTCCACAAAGCGTGGACTTAAGCTATTAGCCCGGAGTTTTAACTCTGGGTGGGTTTTCGGGTTTACTTACCTTAATAAGTTGCCCAACGGGGGTCAGACTGGTAGCGGACAATTACCGGATGAGAGAGGCGGTTCACCTCAACATCACGCAACTGAATATCTTTAGGTAACTCAAATAAATGGCGCAAAATAGGCTCAGTAAGATAGCGAGTCGGCACAGGTAATTTTAAAGTATCTGATTGAATAGGCTGCCGCGACGCTAATACAAAACCCCAAGGACCAAAACTGGGAACATCCACTACATAAGGATGTGTTGATAGTCCGACATCTGCTAGTGTTGCCACAATACAGCTTAGAACATCTGGTGCAAAAAAGGGACTAGAGGCTTGAGTAACGAAAACTCCACCATCGGCTAATCTTGGCAGCAGACGCTGATAGAATCCTTCTGTATACAACTTGGCAAGAATTGCCCGGTCTGGGTCAGGAAAATCGGCAATAATGACATCAAAGGTTTCATTGAGTTCTGGTACTGCCACAAACGCATCAGCATTGAGTACCTCAACACGAGAGTCAGCTAAGGCATCCCCATTAACCTGTACTAACTGAGGATGATGACGTGCCAATTTCACCACTTCCGGGTCTAACTCAATTAGCACCACCCGTTCTACCTCTGACCATTTCAGGACTTCTCGCACCGCCATCCCATCACCAGCACCCAATACCAACACACGACGCTTACCACTACTGGCACTCATTGCCGGATGCACTAGTGCTTCATGATAGCGGTACTCATCAAGAGTAGACAGTTGCAAGTCCCCGTCGAGGAACAGTCGCAAGTCTTTTCCCTGCCGAGTTAGGACGATGCGTTGGTAGGATGATTGGATGCGCGTGATAACTGGCGCTTGATACAAGGTATTTTCTAGCCTATTGCTTATTGGAATTGCTGCGGGTGCCAAGACACAAAGCAGGACAGCCACGGCTAACCCCACATATCCCCAGCGGCGGAGTCTGGGAAAGTGCCTACCAATAGCAAAAACCATGAAAGCAGGTAACGCCCCCAAGACAAAGGCGGCTGGGAACAAACCGATTAGTGGCAGCAGCAGCAGGGGAAACGCTAAGGAACCCAACAGTGCGCCCAAATAATCGAGTGCCAAAACACCAGCTAAGGCGTCCCGCACTCCCTCTTCTAGTTCCAGCACCCGTGTCAGTAGCGGCACTTCCAAACCCGCTAAGATACCTAGCACTACTGTTACCAGACCCAATCCCAACCACAGGGAACCGCCAATAATAAATAAAGCGAATAACCCTAAGGGTAGTAGGGCAGTCAGGGGAGCAATTAGCAATTCAACCTTGACAAATGCCGAGAGCAACTGGCGCTGTTGTAACGGAGATTTCGTGTCTGTCGCAATAAATCGGCTCAGGTAAGACCCGATACCCATTGCCGCCAAAAATCCTCCAACCGCCACACCATAGGATAGCGCTTGATTTCCTACTAAGTAACTGGCGAGGGTTCCCAAAAGCAGCTCAACCGCTAATCCGCAGATAGAGGAAACTGCAGCGGCGGCAAGCAGTAGTCGCTTCTGAGTACGGCTCAACGATAGAATATGCGATCGCGTGGCGGTAGTATTGACATTTTGGCTATTTTGTGAATTTGAATTTTGGAGCATTAGCGTTAGCCCCCCACATTTGAGTTAACTTATATCTGGCATCTCTACTTAATCAGCGGTTTTTTTAAAACGCAGAGGTACGCGGAGGTTAAGGGAGGTTTTGGTGCAAGATTGAGTTAAGTTACTTTCCTGCACTGGGTCCACCGCCGCGAAAACTACCGTAGGACGACCGATTCGGGAGAGGCACCCAGATTACTCCACCGGAGGTTCCAGTAGTGTTCTCATTGTAGGTGCCGGATAAGCTTGTCCCTCGTCGAGACCAGTAGTTTCTTTGTTTCTCTTCTCCCAGGACTAGGGCAGAACGTTGGGTATAGCCAGCGATGATGGTAAATACTGCGATCGCAACAGCCGTTGCTGCCAAAACTTTAGTCAGCATTCTGTGGAACTCCTGTCTAACAATGGGGAATGGGGAATAGGGAATAGGGAATGGGGAATTTTTATCTAACTGCTGTTTAGGTCTGTTGGTCTTGAGGATTTTCGGAGATGTCTAATGGAGATGGACTAATCTGCACGACTTCAACGCTTTGCCGGGTACGGGTGCGATCGCGGACGGTGAGAGTAGTTTGATCTACGGGGGCATCTGGCATGACTTCCACATGGAACCCGTAAGAACTGCGGGGTTCTAGAATGAAAAACGCCTGTACTTTGCCAGTGGCTTCTTCAACCTTACCGTTTTCTTTCTTGTACCTAAGAGTCATTGGCAAAGAGTGAGCATAAATTTGTTCGCCATAGGCGTCGTTGATAAACAGGCGAACTTCAAGCTGACGGGGTGAGGTTTCATCGGATTTCACGTCCACCTTAACCCGCACGAGGCGATCGGAACCCCCCGCTGTGCCGCGTCCACTAGGATCGCTATCGCGTATTGTTTTTGCGATCGCTTTTTTCCCACTGAGGGGAGTAGCCATAAAAGCGATAAGGGCAAGGCTACCAGCGCCAATTAAACCAGGCAACAAGTAGCGCGTATCAACAACTCCATTTTGAACCGTCACTTTAAATTGCACAGGTTCATCAAGTTCTTGTCCAGATATCTGTCCGTACTCTAATACTGCAACAGCGATGCTGACTTGCTCATTTTTCTGGGCGCGAACGTCAAGTCCACCTAAAGTGTCTTCTTCAGACCAACTTCCGGACTCCCCTTCTTCATACCAAGTGCCGGACTCCTTCCAAGCTTCCTTGATAGCAGAGGCAATAACTTGACCTTGTTGATCGAATAGTTGAATTTCGTAAGTAACCCATCGATTCGTTGGAATCAGCGCTTTAACATCAATCCGTAAAGCACCAATGGGTTGACGACTGAGTTGGATTGCCTCAAGTTGAGCAGGTTCGTCTTCACTGGCACTGACAGTAGTAGAGACTAGTGTTTTCTGAAAAAACTGAGCAACGATAAATGCCAGAAGCACCAGCCCTGCTGCACCGAGAGCAATGTAAGACCACGGATCGATAAAACGACCCATGTGTCGAGTTTGAATAGTAACGGGCATTGGCTTTTTTTCTCAACACGTTGTTAACTACATGGTGCCAGAAGTCTTTTCCAGAAACCGTGAGGCTTTTTCCTGGCTTTGGGGGAATGTATTAATTTTGGTTCACCTGGTTGGGTGAATCAACAAGATGAAGTCTTATTTCCGTAATCGATTGTAGTATGACTGTAGCCAATTGCAACCTCTAGTTGCTGCTATTGAGGCAACTCACACATTTATGATTACTCTAACCATGCGCCCCTATGCGGGGGAAGCGGATTTAGAAGCGATCGCACACCTCATCAACACCTGTGAAGCCGTTGATCGCTTGGACTCAGGGACATCTGTCTCAGAACTACAGCGATCGCTTGATGAACCATCAGTAGACAAAGCGCGTGGTCTTTGTCTGTGGGAAGATGCAGAGGGTCAGCTCATTGGCTTTGGTCGGTTGTGGATTGCTCCAACAGGCGAAGTTATTGACGGATTTCTGGGAATTCGCGTCCACGCGGCTTTCGCAAGATAGGACTGGGACGGGCAATGCTGCTATCTGGACTACAGCGTTTACAAGCGGCTGGTGTAGAAACAGCCAAGCTTGGTGTTGATGCTAAAAATCTGTCTGGTGCGCTGCGGTTATACGAATCCGTCGGTTTTAATACAACGAATACCCACATTTCCTATATCAAGGACGTTTAGCTATCCGTCACAAGTGCTACTTGCTGTAGTGCTTAAGTGGAATGTCACTGACTGAACGACTAGAAGAGACAAGAGAGATGGGGAGGATAAATTAAATCTATCTTCCCCATTTTGAACTATGAACTCTAGAATTATGGTGCAAATGCCATGAGTTCCGGTTTATAAGTCTGAATTGCCTTCATGTACTGCGCCCGTTCAAAGGCACTTTCATCGGGACAGTTAATCTGACTCATACTTCCCTGCATCTGTTTCACCGACTCGTACTCATGCTCCTCCATCCAATGGCGCATTTCTTGCTCAACATCTTGCAAATGCCCAATTCCATGACGCAGTAGGACACTCACAATCTCCGTCACCTTGGCACCCGCCATCATCATCTTGATGACATCTTGCCCTTTCTGAACGCCACTGGTTGCGGCGAAGTCAACCGGGAGGCGACCATACAAAATAGCAATCCAGCGCATCGGTAAGCGCATGGCTTGCGGTGTACTCAGCAGTACATTGGGTGATACTTCCAGCGCTTCGATATCAATATCCGGCTGGTAGAATCGGTTAAACAGTACCAAACCGTTAGCACCAGAATCTGTTAACCGCTTCGCCATGTTTGCCATGTTGCTGAAAAACGGGCTGAGTTTCATAGCGACAGGAATCGTCACCTCAGATTTAACGGCTTGCAAGATATCTAGATAAGTCTGTTCAACCTGTTCCCCCGTCATTGACATATCCGTGGGAATGCTGTATATATTCAACTCCAGCGCATCCGCCCCCGCCTGCTGGATTTCCTGGGCATAGTGCGTCCATCCCCCTAAAGTTGAGCCGTTGAGACTGGCGATAATGGGAATACCTACCGTTTCCTTTGCCTTATGGATATGGTTCAGATATTCTTCAGCCCCGACATGAAAGACTTCAGGTTCTGGAAAATAGCTAAGGGCTTCGGCGAAACTTTCTGTCCCGTATTCTAAGTGATGGTGTAGCTCCAGCTTTTCCTGCCGCAGTTGCTCCTCAAATAAGGAATGCAGCACTACAGCCGAAGCACCCGCATCCTCCATCCGCTTGATGTTGTCGATATCTTCAGTCAAGGGTGCAGCCGCGCCTACTACCAGGGGCGATCGCAATTCTAACCCCATGTAAGTCGTTGTCAGATCCATCTTTTTTAACCTCTCAACTTACTGTTAGCAATCTGTAGGAAACCTTGGTTAGGAAGTAGAAAGTAGTCAGGGGAAATAGAAAATCTTCCCCTACTTCCTATTCCCTACTCCCTACTCCCCCCTAAGTACTCGCCGTTTCCTTAACCTCCCCACCCGCAGGGGTAGACTTACCATTACCATGACCGTTGCGAGTGTCCAACTGACGGGCTGCCAGATATTGGTACATTTGCCAACGAGTATTTACATCTTGTTGGGCGGCTTCGAGTAAGTGTTTAGCATCCTCTGGCTTCGTTTTGGTCAACATTTTGAAGCGATTCTCCTTGTACATCGATTGTTCCACGGAGAATTTGGGACTACGCATATCCAGTTGCAAAGGATTCTTCGCTTCTTTCACCAACTCTGGATTATACCGATACAGCAGCCAGCGTCCTGCATCCACCATTGCTTTCTGATGGGACATCGCCGTTGTCATATTAATCCCGTGGGCGATGCAGTGAGAATAGGCAATGATTAAGGATGGACTGTTGTAGGCTTCGGCTTCCAAGAACGCCTTCAGGGTATGTTCGTCCCGCGCACCCATTGCCACACTAGCCACGTAGACATTACCGTAGGTCATGGCAATTAAGCCCAAGTCTTTCTTCGGTGCAGGTTTGCCGCCAGCGGCAAATTTAGCAACAGCACCACGAGGGGTAGCCTTTGATGCTTGCCCGCCGGTGTTGGAATAAACCTCAGTATCCAGAACCAGGATATTGACATTGCGACCACCGGCAATCACATGATCTAAGCCACCGTAACCGATATCATACGCCCAACCGTCACCGCCGATAATCCAAACACTCTTCTTCACTAAATAATCTGCCAGACTCAGGAGTTGCTTGGCGTCGGGGGAATTAAGTCCTTGCAGTTTTTGCTTGAGTTCGGCAACCCGTTCCCGTTGTTCCCAAATGTCGGCTTCAGATTTTTGCTCGGCGTTGAGGATAGCACTGACTAAGTTATCGCCAATTTCACCCGCCAACTTCTGGAGTAACTCGCCAGCAAATTGAGTATGCTTGTCAATGGAAACCCGGAAGCCTAAACCAAATTCGGCGTTATCTTCAAACAAACTATTTGACCAAGCAGGTCCCCGTCCTTCAGCATTCTGCGCCCAAGGGGTAGTAGGCAGATTGCCGCCGTAGATCGAGGAACAACCTGTGGCATTAGCAACCACCATGCGATCGCCAAACAACTGGGTTGCTAACTTGAGATAAGGTGTCTCCCCACACCCCGCACAAGCCCCGGAGAACTCAAACAGCGGTTCCTGCCACTGTTGCTGCCGGATGCGGTCTAAGTTCAGCGAACGGCGATCGGGATTGGGGATACTTAAGAAGAAGTCCCAGTTTTCCCGTTCTTGCTCCCGCAGGGGTAGCTGAGATTCCATGTTAATGGCTTTCAGTTTAGGCTGAGACTTATTCTTCGCTGGGCATACATCTACACAGATACCGCAACCCGTACAGTCTTCAGCCGCGACTTGAATGGTAAATTTCTGTCCGGCAAACTCTTTATCTTTGGTATCCGTGGATTTAAAGTTAGCGGGTGCGCCGTCTAAAACCTGCGGATCGTAAGATTTTCCCCGGATCACTGCATGGGGGCAAACGATAACGCACTTGCCGCACTGTACGCAGACATCGGCGTCCCAAACCGGGATTTCCAGGGCAACATTGCGTTTTTCCCATTGAGTTGTGCCTGTGGGGAATGTGCCATCAACGGGCATAGCACTGACGGGTAGGTTATCACCACCACGGGCAATCATCTGACCTAAGACTTCTCGCACAAACGCTGGAGCCGTATCGGGAACAGGTGGTAGTAGTTCAGCAGTGCTGTCAACAGTATCTGGCACTTGAACTTCGTGCAGATTGGCTAGGGTATTGTCCACCGCTTCGATATTCATGCGGACAACTTCTGCCCCTTTCTTACCGTAAGTCTTTTCAATGGACTTCTTGATTTTGGCGATCGCTTCTTCTCGTGGTAAGACGTTAGCCAAAGCAAAGAAGCACACCTGCATCACCGTATTGATGCGCCGTCCCATGCCGCTGCTAGTCGCCACTTGATTGGCGTCAATGACGTAAAACTTGAGGTTCTTATTAATAATTTCTTGCTGTACGGGACGGGGTAGTCGGCTCCACACCTCATCAAGTCCGAAGGGGCTATTCAGTAGGAAAGTAGCACCGGGGGCAGCAGAACTCAGGACGTTTAATTTTTCTAGGAACAGCCACTGATGACAGGCGACAAAGTTGGCTTTGTCGATTAGGTAGGTGGAACGGATTGGCTCTGGACCGAAGCGCAGGTGAGAAACGGTAACGGAACCGGATTTTTTGGAGTCGTAAACAAAGTAACCTTGGGCGTAGTTGTTGGTTTCTCCGCCAATAATCTTGATTGAGTTCTTGTTAGCACCCACCGTGCCGTCTGAACCTAACCCATAGAACAAGCACCGCACCACGCTATCCGGTTCGGTGGAGAAATTGGCATCGAAGGGTAAGCTGGTGTGGGTGAGGTCGTCGTTAATACCGATAGTAAAGTGGTTTTTCGGTTTTTCCGCAGCAAGGTTATCAAAGATGCCCTTGATCATCGCTGGCGTGAATTCCTTGGAGGATAAGCCGTAGCGTCCGCCGACCACTTTGGGCATTGGGGCTGACCATTCTTCATAAAGGGCGGTAACTACATCCAGATACAGGGGTTCGCCACCGGCACCGGGTTCTTTTGTGCGATCGAGAACGGCGATACTCTGGGTTGTGGTGGGTAAAGTGGCAACTAACCGTTTTATATCAAAGGGGCGATAGAGCCGGACTTTGACAACTCCTACTTTTTCACCTTGGCTGACTAAATAGTCTACGGTTTCGTGAACGGTTTCGCAGCCGGAACCCATCAGTATGACAACTCGTTCGGCATCGGTTGCACCGTGATATTCAAAGAGCTGATATTGTCGTCCCGTCAGTTCGGCGAACTTGTCCATGGAGGTTTGGACAATATCGGGACAGACGTTGTAGTAAGGATTAACTGTTTCCCTGGCTTGGAAGTAAACGTCGGGGTTTTGTGCTGTACCCCGCAACACTGGATGGTCGGGGGATAAGCCCCGAGTCCGGTGCGCCATTACCAAATCATCATTGATCAGAGTTCGCAGGTCATCCTCCGTCAGCAATTCGATTTTCTGAATTTCGTGGGAGGTGCGGAAGCCGTCGAAGAAATGGATGAAGGGAACTCGCGTTTCTAGGGTTGCCCCTTGAGCGATTAGGGCGAAATCGTGGGCTTCTTGTACTGACGCTGATGCGAGTAGGGCAAAACCCGTGGCGCGGCACGCCATTACGTCTTGGTGGTCGCCGAAGATGGACAGGGCTTGGGCAGCAAGGGATCGCGCGGCAACATGAATGACGGCTGAGGTCATTTCCCCAGCAACTTTGTACAGGTTGGGGATCATCAGCAACAATCCCTGAGATGCTGTGAAGGTGGTGGTTATAGAGCCTGCTTGCAAGGCACCGTGTACTGCACCTGCCGCCCCTGCTTCGCTTTGCATCTCGACAACTGCAGGAATAGTTCCCCAGAGGTTGGGTTTACCTTCCGATGACCAAGCATCTGCCCACTCACCCATGGGTGAAGCGGGTGTAATCGGATAGATAGCAATCACTTCATTGAGTGGATAGGCAACGCGGGCAACTGCCTCGTTACCGTCTAAGGTGGCAATAGTTCTCTTACTCATAGTCTCGAACCTTTATCAGTCGCTAGGTAATACTTTTTCTGGCTCAAAATTGTGAATGCGGGAAATATTTCCTCTTTCCCCATACAAAACTACAAAAAATCGAGATTAGACTGCAAGAAATGCTGAAGGATAAAACCTCTTTTAACAACTTCTATGTTGTTTTGCTTAGAGTTATAAGGTATAGAGAAGAGGAGCAATGACCTCCGATATGAATAGATAAGAGTTGATTCAGGGAAGTTGAACCGTTTATGAAGGTTCTGCCTTTATTCCTCTATTATCTAACAAAATTTTATCGATTGAGATGGTCTAATTTTTTTCTTAAACTTCCGGTTTTTTTTACAAATTAAATGGTCTAATTCCTGGGAAATAGTTGTATTGGTTTTTACACCTAACCTAGGATAATTTTTAAATAAATTATTAGTTGGCATTAATTAAGAAATATTAGGTTTTGTAAATCTAGAGAGTTGAGCGTCTGAACGTTTAGATCAGCTAACGGATTCATTAATTTTCTTGAAGTTAATTTGGGTTACTCGGTAGAGGTTGAGTATTTATACTTAATTGTCTCCAGTTTGGTGAGTGCTTCCTAATATTTTTTGATACTACAGATTGAAGTTCGAAATGTATGTTTTAACAGCATCCGTGTAGGTTTTGTCAGGATTTGTTAATTTATCCCGTGTAATTAAGCGAAATCGCTCTCATTTTGTAAAAATAAATACAGAAGTCATTTTAATCGCTTCTCCTTAGTGCGGCTGAGGGGAAGTGCTTTTCACTAGTTTTGATGGATTTGAGACGGAGAACGAGTATGTCCCTTCAAACAACCCCTTCAGTGTGTCTACCAGCACCCGCCCTAGAAAAGGCGATCGCTTCAGGCTGGAACCCAGTTTGCCACATCACTTACAACCGTGATGCTTGGGTCAAATTGATCCAGTCTCTCAGCGAATATGCATTTGACGAAGCCAAGTTGCTTTGTCAGGTGTCCCCAAACACCTGGCAAAGCTTGGGTGCCAGATCATGGTGAGGTTGTTCTCGATAGAAGCCATTTCTATTGTTGATCGAGGGAATGGGTTCCCGATGGGAGATCGTAAGCCAAACCAAGAATGCATTGTTTATTCCTTGGCTTATCTCGGGAACCTGGCAAAAGTTGTAGGTATCAGATTGATTGAGTGCTATGAACACCGAATTAGCTATTGATTGGGATGAAATGTTTGAGTATCTACCGGGGACGACTGTAGAACTCAAAAACCAGCCAGGGGTTTTGCATCAAATTGATTGCTATGAACCCATGATGGTTCCTCCTATTTGGTTAGCAAACGATCCGCGCCCCCGCTATCCTCATGAGTTACAGATTGTGTCACGTCAGGCAGTATCGGTCTGTTCCTTGGAGCAGGAACCCGTTTCGGTGTAAGCGTTTCTGACTACCTACCATCTCTACACCAACTCAAGTTATACCCAATGGGTTTGAATTTGGCACATATTCTCTCTTGCTCCCCCCTTGTTAAGGGGGGCTGGGGGGGTTCCAGATGTGCCATTGGAAAAGCCAATTGGTATTAACTGACATCTTGCACCTTTGTCGATAAGCCCGAAAATCAGCCCGGAGTTCTCCGTCTTCCCCACTCCCTAAGGTAACTTTCGATAGTCCTCTAGTGGAAAGGGAGTAGGAGGGATGGGGAGGAGTCATTTAGAGATTTTGCCAAAACTACTAATGCAAACTATTCTCAAAAAGCTTGGGAAGCTGGTATGCTGGTTAACAGTCAATTGTTGACGATTATTCTCAAGAATTTTGTTACTGCCAGAGTTCTGGTGGGCAGGTGGTGCTGGATTTATGAACTTCAGCTCCTAGCCTTCATTAGCTGGACTGGCTATTCACTGGTTGTTATCTATTGTTTTTTACAAAAGGTGATTTGAATGCCAACTACACCGGATGTCCTTTGGTTAAATGTAAGCCCTAGCTTGCAGCGCTTCGATCAGCCCCTGATTCGTTACTTATCCCGACAAGTAGCGATCGCTCAATGGGACTATCAACAAAGCCAGGATGAGCCGAGTTCGGTGGATGTACCAGTAGTGTTACTGCATGACTACCTCAAATCCTGCGATCGCCCAATTCACCTAATCGGTCACGGCACCGGAGGATTGGTGGGACTGTTGTATGCTCGTAAGTATCCAGAGCGAGTCAAATCCTTAACTCTATTAGCAGTAGGCGTTCATCCCGCCATTGACTGGCAAGCTCACTACTATGTTCAACTTCAGTTGCTGCGCTGTAGCCGCCAAATGGTTTTGACTCAAATGGTTTACAACTTATTTGGCGATCAGGATAGGTACGCGACTAGGGGTTTGATTAAAATTTTAGAGCAAGATTTAAAGCGCTCTCCCTCTCCTCACTCTTTATTTAAACGGGTATCCTTACCCCCTGGCGGAGTTCCAGTCCCGTTGATGGTGTGCGGTAGTCGAGATGATATAGTGGTAGATCCGAATGAACTGCAAGGATGGCTTCCTTGGTTTAAGGAGAGCGATCGCTTGTGGCAATGTATAGATGGTGGTCATTTCTTCCACAATTATCATCCCCAGTCTGTAGGAGAGCAGGTTTTCGACTTTTGGCAGTCTGTGGGTTCGCCGTCTGTTATGCCGTCATCCCTGGGGCGTTGTTGAATCCAAACCAGCTACGCGATTGAATCCTATGGGTCTATACAATAGAATATAAAACTCCTTTGGAAGCGACTTCAAATGGTACAAACCCCCTCTAAACTACTTACCTTAGACGACTTTCTGAAGCTACCCGAAACGAAACCTGCCAGTGAGTACATTAAGGGTCAAATTATTCAGAAACCAATGCCTCAAGGAAAGCACAGCACAATTCAGACAGAACTGTCTACAGCTATCAATGCAGTAGTGAAGCCTCGAAAAATTGCACGGGCTTTCTCAGAACTGCGGTGTACATTTGGCGGACGGTCGATTGTACCTGATGTGTCTGTGTTTGTTTGGGATAGAATTCCTCGTGATGAGAAGGGCGAAATTGCTAACGTTTTCCCCTTTGCTCCGGATTGGATCATTGAAATTTTATCGCCTGATCAAAGCCAAATGAAAGTCACGAAAAAAATTATACACTCCTTGAACTATGAGACTCAAGCAGGTTGGTTGATTGATCCAGACGAGCAAACGGTGTTAGTTTATCTCCCGAAGCAGCAGCCGGAAATATTAGATGAACCAGAACAGCAGCTTTCTGTGCCATCGTTTGCGAGTGAGCTACGGCTTACAGTAGAAGAATTGTTTGGTTGGTTGCTGGAGTAAATCCAATTCAATAAGGGTGTGTTACAGCAAACCTAAAGCACCTTAACCCGCCACAAATTAGTAGACAAAACTAGCTATTAGGGGGTAAAAAATGTGAATTGCAAGGACATGATAGGACACGCCACTAAGATAATTTGCTGAAAAAATAGCAACGAATGGCTTAACAGTGAAACTCACCGAAAAGCCATCCGTTACATCTGCTACCAAATCCGCTACCACCTAGAACGTAAAAGTAGTCCGCAACACGCCCACCAAAGTTGTATCGTTATTGGCATCACTCTCCGGATTAAATAGGACAAACGCCCCTGGAGTAATGCTGACGTTATCAGTGACCTTAAAGTTGTAAAATGCCTCTAGATGGTAAGGCGTTTCTCGGTCAACACCGGGTTCAGTCAGTTCAGCCGCACCGCCAGCATCCACCCGATGCAGGGGTTGTCCAAAGAGCAAACCGGCTGTATTCCCTTCCTTCAATAAGTCCTGGAAATACAACCCCGCCATCCAAGTCGTAAAGTTGGAGGATGCATCAGGTCCAGCGGCGGAATCGACAAAGAAATAAGCACCGTAACCCGTGAGGGCAATCTTGGGTGTGAAACGCCAATTGACCGTAGCACCGACAGAATTAACATGAACAGGTGTCGTTAAAATGCCACCAACAATGGGATTACCATTAGCGTCAACAGTTAGTCCCGGAATGTTAAGGGCGTTGGATGAAAATCGGGTCAGTCCCAAACCCAATATATTGAGGTCATGGTAGCTGTAGGCGTAGTTAAGACCGATATCGAAATTACTGCTAGGTTTGACCGTTAACTGAGCCGCCGCCACGTTACTGCCACTAAAGAAACCTGCGCCTAAGATATTATTGGGACTCTGTTCTGGAATAGCCGCGTTGACACTACCATACAGCGCCCGCAAGTCTATACTATCGGAAATACCCCAGATAAAACCCACAGCAGACGCCAAACCCGTTTGTGATGTACCCCCTGATATTCTGACGACGGGGTTTAATGTGGCAAATCGAGAAATAGCGCCCTGTCCTTCACTGGAGAAGGGAATAATGGCGGGGAACGCATCGGACGCTTCTGCTGATGTGCCAGCAAACAGGGTGAGATTGTTAATCCCAGAGGGAAAGATGTAAAGCAGCTTGTAAAGCTCGATATCGTTAGAACCGATAGTAGTCGAAAGGTCTTGGGGATTGAATCTGGGAAACTGCGGTTCAAAGCTCAATTTGGTCGAACCTTCACTCAAGAAAGAATCCCGCCCAGGAAACAGCGCTCCTTGAACACTACCAGCTCCGGTTATATCACCCCCGAAGTTGTAAGCCTGCAAGCCTGTAATCAGCAAGTCTTTCCCAGTAAAACTGGTATTGAGGTTCAACCGTACTCGGTCAACTAGGATAATATTGGCATCATCTCCAGTATCTGGGTCGCCCCCTGTCGCACCAACTAATGAGAAGATGACTTCACCGTTTAATTTGGTTGTGGTGGAGAATTGATTATCTTCTAAAAAGGCAACCCGTCCTTCCAGGTTATCTACCCTGGCTCCCAAGGTTGCTAGTTCTGCCTCAAATTCCTCAACCAGCCGCCGTAAGGTCGTGAAATCCTCTTCAATTGTTCCAGAGGGACGACCAACAATCAATCGCTCAATTTGCTGCAAACAGGCATTTAAACCAGCAGCAAACTCGTAACGAGTCAAGGCGCGGTTGCCGCGAAAGGTGCCAACTCCTTCGGAGAACGCTTCGCGAACGGGATATCCTGCAATACAACCGTAGCGCTCGACTAAGCTTCTTAATGCCTCATACGCCCAGTCTCCCGGAGAGACATCTGAGAGTTGAGACACAGATGTTACTTGTCCCATTTCCGAGGAGTCTATGGGTTTAAGGAGTTCGGAGACAGGCGTTACCTGTTCCATCGATTCTGCTTCTTTAGTCTCAACCCGTTGAGCCAGAATGTCAGGTTCAGTAGGTTTGGATGTGACTGGGTTGGAATCTTGTGATATTGGTTCTGGGATGTCTATCTGAGATGAGAGGTTTAGCAACCTATGCTCACTCCCCTCTCCTGGTTGCAAAAGGGCTGAGGGAGAGGTTAACTCAATAGTATTGGGCTGAGAGGTAATACTCTTTTCTAGGTCAGGTAATGAATTAGATAGCGTTGGGGATAGTGCCTCAGTCGTCTCGGCAGCAGCAGGGTTTATTCCCAAAGAAACAGAGCCTGCAATTAAATACAATAAACTTACTTGACTGACAAAGGTCAGTTGATGGTTATTCAAAGTTAGTCCCTCACACACAAAAGTTGTATTTAGTTGGAGTCTTGACCAAAATCAACAAGCTGTGGTGACATGACTTGCTATTGTTATCGGATTTACGCTCTGGGGCACATCCCTAAAATTGCTCATTTCCCTATCCGCAGCTTGGTTAATTTTGAAAATCAAGTCTATAAACTAGTATGCGATCGCCATCAGGAGTTATGAGCTTGGCAATTATCGAAAGTTGAAATAGTCTTGTTAAAATCTAATAATGGGATGATGGGACGTTTTACAGCCTCTTCATGATAAAGAGCTGTATTTGACTACTTCCAGGATTCTGGCGTGGTACTGATTGGCGAAAGCCTATTAATTTACAGGGTGACGTGGCACTTATCCGGATTTTTATGGCTAAAGATTTTCACGAAGAAGAAGTAACGGCGTCAGTCGTTGAACAGTGTCTAACCGATTGTGAACACACCCTCCCTGCGGAATTCAAACGTTACTTACTCTGCCAGTGAATGACTGCCTGGTTGACTGACAAAACTTGCGAGCAGATGCCTAGAAAGCCCTCACCCTAGCCCTCTCCCTTGGGGAGAGGGAACAAGAATATCAATCGGCTCCCCTCTCCCTTGGGGAGAGGGGTTGGGGGTGAGGGCGTTAGACTTTTGTCAGTCAATGAGGAATAACTGCCCTGTGTTTCAATCCCTGATAGGGATTAAGTGGAGTTTAAACAGCTCTCCGTTGTCGCGTGTCTTTATGATTCTCTGTTTCAATCCCTGATAGGGATTAAGTGGAGTTTAAACCGATTTAGCTATTTTTTCCTCTAAGGATTCGCCAGTTTCAATCCCTGATAGGGATTAAGTGGAGTTTAAACCATTGATGAGCTGGACGAAATCGCCGCGATCGCAAGAGGTTTCAATCCCTGATAGGGATTAAGTGGAGTTTAAACCCAAGGTTGTCGAGAAAAACGCAAATCCAACAACCGACGTTTCAATCCCTGATAGGGATTAAGTGGAGTTTAAACAACTTAAAAATAATCCTGGGACAAGCATCACGAACGTTTCAATCCCTGATAGGGATTAAGTGGAGTTTAAACCCTAAAAGAGCAGTCAGGATTAAAATTCGGACCAGTTTCAATCCCTGATAGGGATTAAGTGGAGTTTAAACGCCCTTTGCTAGAGTTTGTTACCGCCTCGGTTTTGTTTCAATCCCTGATAGGGATTAAGTGGAGTTTAAACGTACAATCCCCAAACCCGCACCCCTGGCATTCTTGTTTCAATCCCTGATAGGGATTAAGTGGAGTTTAAACCGCAGGCATCCAGAACCCTTACCGTCTTTAGTTTTCAAGGTGCGTTGGTGACGGACTCCTCTTATAGTAGCATTCCAGAGCCAAAGAGTGACAAGAGGGAAATAAAAAATCGTCTGAAATCTAGTCATAGCAATGGTTTCATAAACCGTGACACTCTCCTTGAAACAGCAAAGACTGCAAACCCTTATGGAATAAGGAATGCAGCCCCAAAAAGAGATTCCCCCCAAAAAACACCTACTGGTTGTCACCTTGTTGACACTTTCCGGTCTTCAGACACGGGGATTCTGCCGACAGAGTAGACTGAGGTAGTGTCCACAATCTAACTCTCGCTAAAGTTCAGTTATTTGAATTCCAGAGTTCTCCCTCTGTCTGCGCCGCAGCCACCCCTTATCCAACTCCATTGCCCAAATAACAATAGTACTCAAAACCAAACTGACACCCAAATCACCTACTGACAGAGCTGTAGTCTTAAAAATTCCCTGTAAGAACGGAACATATATCACCGCCAGTTGCATGAAAAAGGTGAGGATAACAGCTCCCAGTAACGGCTTGTTTGCCAGCAGATTCATCGTAAACAAGGAATTCCGCTCAGAACGCATACTTTCAGCCAAGCCAATTCGGGAAAACGCCAAGGTGCAGAATACCATCGTCTGCCAACTAACCTGCCCAGCCGACCAATAACTGTAATCAACCGCCAGTAAGACAATACCCAATAGTAGCCCAATCCAAACAATATCTCGACCCACCCCGCGACTAAATACACTCTCTTTAGGATTGTGAGGTGGACGGCTCATAATATTTGGTTCAGCAGGCTCTACCCCTAATGCCAGCGCCAGCAATCCATCCGCTAATAAGTTAATCCAAAGAATTTGCAGAGGCAGGAGGGGCAGTGGCATTCCCAAGAAAGGAGCAAGCAAGATAACCCAGAGTTCACCGCAATTCCCCGTCAAGGTATATTTAATAAACTTGCGAACATTGTCGTAAATAACCCGTCCTTCTTTCGTTGCCGTAACGATTGTGGTAAAATTGTCATCCAGCAAAACCATATCAGCAGCTTCTTTGGCAACATCTGTACCCGTAATACCCATTGCTACCCCAATATCCGCTTTTTTGAGAGCCGGTGCATCGTTCACACCATCACCCGTCATGGCAACAATATGCCCTCGGTTTTGCAACGCCTGCACGATTTCCAATTTGTGCTGGGGTGAAACACGGGCGTAGACAGAGACTTCCTCGACTAACTTTTCTAACTCGCTGACTGAGAGCTGATCCAAATCCTGACCCGTCAGCATATAACTATCAGTGGAAATGCCTAGTTCAGAGGCAATATGCCGAGCGGTTAAAGGATGATCGCCTGTAATCATTACAGGGCGAATGCCCGCTTTTAGGCAAGTCTGCACTGCATCTTTGACTTCAGAACGGGGCGGATCAATGATGCCGATCATACCCACAAATACCAAGTCTTGCTCCAGAGTATCTTGGCAGCGATCGCTCTCTAAAGCTCGGACAGCTACCCCTAAAACCCTAAAGCCATCTCCGGCTAGCTGGTTATTGGTATGAGAAATGAGCTTAGACCAGAAATTGTTCAGGGGGGCAATCTTACCGTTAACCCAAACCTGATTGCAAACCGCTACCAGACTATCAACCGCGCCTTTCGTAAAGGCAATGTAAGGAGAACTCCCGAACGCCATCCGCCACTGTCCTAACCAATCCAACCCTTCTGGAAAGTTGCCGTTATTTATCGGCAGTTGGTGGATTGTCGTCATCCGCTTGCGCTCTGAGTTAAAGGGGGCTTCGGCAACCCGCTTAAAGGTATTTTCTAAATCAGTTTTCACTAGTCCCAAACGAGCGGCAGCAACTACTAAGGAACTTTCCGTCGGATCGCCCATGGCATGAAAAGAATGGGATTGATCAGGAACTAACTCTAACAATGCATCATTGCAAAGTGCCGCCCCCGTCAGGAGTAAGGCGGCTGCGGGTTGGGCTTTGAGCAGGTTGGATAACTCGCCATTTTGACCTAAGGGGGTAATATATTCCTCTGTTGGGATAACGGTTTCATTGGTTAGAGTACGCTCTGGAACCGTTAAATCAATACGATGCTCCATGAGATCGAGACAAGTAACCGTCATCCGGTTTTCAGTCAGCGTCCCTGTTTTATCGGAGCAAATTGCGGTAACAGAACCTAAGGTTTCCACCGCAGGCAACTTACGGATGAGGGCGTGCTGCTTGAACATCCGCTGCGCCCCCAACGCTAAAGCAATGGTGACAACGGCGGGCAAGCCTTCGGGAATAGCTGCCACCGCTAGACTCACTGCCATGAGGAACATTAATTTGACACTCTCTCCCCGCAGCAGCCCCAGACAAAAAATGACGATAACCAGGACTAAAATAGCGATCGCCAATACCCACCCTAATTGGTCTAAGCGTTGCTGGAGGGGAGTTGCCTCCCGGTCGATGTTCTGAATAGCAGTGGCAATTCGCCCCAACTCAGTGTTCATCCCCGTTTCAGTCACCACAGCACTCCCTCGTCCATAGGTAATCGAAGTCCCCATATAGACCATATTGTGTCGGTCAGCTAGGGAAAGATTGCCAGGATTCAGGTCTTGTGCTTGTTTGTCGGCGGGTTCCGATTCACCTGTCAGGGAGGCTTCTGAGGCACGCAGGTTGAAACTCTCTAGCAAGCGGCAGTCCGCAGGCACTAAGCTCCCCGCGTCCAAAATTACAATATCACCCGGCACCAAGTCACGGGCGGAAATTTTTTCCACTCCCCCTTGACGGCGGACTTTAACGGTGGGAACCGCTAACTTTTTAAGGGCGATGATTGCCTGTTCAGCTTGATACTCCTGCCGAAATCCTAAGAAGGCATTAAACGCAACAATAGCAAAGATAGCGATCGCATCTTGATACTCACCCAAGAGTGCTGAAATCAGAGCAGCGACAATCAAAACCACCACTACTGTAGCGGTCAACTGTTCCCACAAAATCTTCCAGGGACTTTCAACCTTTTGGTCCCTTAATTCGTTAAGACCATGGATTTCTAAGCGACGGCGAACCTCAGACGACTGAAGACCAATCGCTGCATCAGTATCCAGCCGCTTGAGTACATCTATTAGATTGAGGGCGTACCAGTTAGTCATTGGTCATTATTCATTATTTATGGGTCATTAGCAAACACCAACCGATAACTTATCCGTTACATCCACGACTCCCATCCGTTGCCATTCGCTGACCTAATAACAAATGATCAATGACAAACGACTTAATCTTCTAAATCTTCATTACTTGCCACGCTACCACCACTAACCGTTACCAGGTCAATTTGCTGACGGTAATAATCAACGCTTTTGACTTGAACTTCGACGCGATCGCCAAGTCGATATGCCGTGCGGTTTTTACGACCGACTAAGCAAGCATGGCGAGAGCGATACTCATACCAGTCATCTTTGAGGGAACTGACGTGAACCAATCCTTCTACAAGCAAGTCTTCAATTTCGACAAAGAACCCGTAGGACTGAACGCCGGTAATCAGTCCGCTGAAGACATCCCCGGTGCGATCTTTCATTTGTTCGGCTTTTTTCAACCCCTCTAAATCCACCTCTGCATCCTCAGCCAGCTTCTCACGATCATTGAGATGGGGAATGAGTGAAGTTAATCTCATTTCCAAGTCTTGCTGGCTATCCGGGGGTAAAACATTCCAGCTAATATTACCGTGAGAGCTGCTGTGGTTGAGGTTGACGTGCTCTTTAGAACGGGTAGAACGGCGATCGCGTCCTTCCTCAAAAATTGCCCCCAACACCCGTTGTACAAATAAATCTGAATAACGCCACAGCGGTGAGATGCAGTGGGTATAGGCAGTGGTATCCAGTGCCAGACCAAAATGAGAGCCAGGTTTAGAGCCGTAAGCAACTGGCTTTAAGGTGGACTGTAACAAATGAGTCAGCACTTGCGGGGCGGTTGATTTGGCAAAAAGTTGGGTGAAGCGCTGGTAGTCTTGGGGGGTGACATCCTCCTCGGAGGTTTGCTGCAAATCTAGTCCGAGATTCGTACTCAATTTACTCAAATCTTCTAGCTGATCGAGGTCTGGAGACGTTTGCACGCAATAAATCCCTGGCACACCGAGGGCGTGTAGATGAGATGCCACGGCTTGATTGGCTAACACGATTAAGTCGGCTAGAAGCGATCGCAGGGGCATAGATGCAGAAACCAGAATAGCTCCAATCCGCCCTTCATCTTTATAAGGGGGACAAACGCGCACGATCGCTTCTTTCTTGTCCGGTACACTCAGATCAAAAGCTCCCCGCTGCTGCCGTTGCGCTCTGACTGCGGGACTCAAGGTAAAAAACAGTTCCTTGAGCATTTCTACAGTTGGAGCTAACTCCGGTTGAACGTCTTGATGACCTCCCAACAGCGATTGTGCCTGTTCATAACTGAGCTGATGATCTACTTGAATGATGGAGGGATGAATCTCAAATTCTAAAAGTTCACCCGTTTCATCCAGGGACAGCAGCACTGAAATCGCCAATCGATCTTCACCGGGAACCAGAGACAGTTGAGTTATTGCTGTTTCTGGCAGCAACGGTAGTACCGTGTCTCCCAGATAAACAACGGTGCCTCGTTTTCTCGCTTCTTTATCTAGGGGGGAATCGGATGGTATCCAATAGGCTACATCTGTAACGTGAATCCCGAGCTGCCAGCGTCCTGTTTTGGTTTTTTTGAGAGTAAAGGCATTTTCGACTATAGCACTTCCCGGACTAGCTGATGGGTCTTCAATTGTTACCGTCAATAATGAACGCAAATCAAGGCGTTTTTTTGAGTCTGTTTTGCGTAACTGTTTGGGTAAGGCGTCGGCGGCGTTGAGAACTTGTTCAGGAAACTGACGGCGCAAATCGTGCTTACAACATACAATGTCGGTATCAGCCGCATCTTCTGCGTCATTTCCTAGAATGCGTGCCACTTTGCCCATGGGGGGGGTATGTCCCAAGGGGTAGCGCAGTACTTGGACGTGAACCAAATGATCGACGGCTTGCTCTAGAATAGTGCCGTTCGGTTTGAGTTCGAGTTCAAACAGAAGGCGATCGTCAAGGGGAACGGCTTGGTAATTGCCCTGTTCAGCTTGCCTGACTCGCGCCAGCACGGAGGGATTTACTCGTTCTAGAATTAACCGTACCTGTCCTTCGGGGGAACGGCGGCGGCTGCCTTCTTTGGTAATTTTTACCAGAACGCGATCACCATTCCAAGCGGTACTCAGATGGCTCTTCTGAATGTAAATATCATCGGCTCCTTCAACATCTTGGATTGCAAAGCAGAATCCTTTACTAGAGCAGCGCAGTTTGGCTTCCACCACGTCTTCTTCGTAGACTCGGCGATACCTGCCTCGTTCTTTAACTAAAATTCCAATTTTTTCTAGGGCATCCAAAGCGATGTGGAGTTTTTGGAGATTCGCTTCATCCTGACAACCCAGCTTTTTTTCCAAAATCTTGGGAGCTACTGATTTGTCATCTGTGAAATTGGAAAGCAATGTAGCGATTGAAAATTCCATCCAACAATCCTTTTTGTCGATCCTGATTTTGCTTGATGTGGCTCTGTTAGCAAAGCGCTCGTCTGTAGGGATAGTTTCCAGCCGCGTGTCCCAACTCAGGGCGTGTTGCTGGTAACTGGGCGTTCATTGCCTGAACTAACTGCCAACTGTAATTGTTGTGTTCCGCTTGCCAGAAAAGAGGTTCAAGTCACTCGTTCAAGGATGACTTGCCAGGATGAGATGGGTTAGATCTCTGGAGAATGACTGATGATTACCACGGGTTCAACGACAGTGGTATGTTTTCGAGCCAGATATCCTCCTACCCCATTCGATCGCTTCTCGACAGCACAGTTATCGTAAAATGCAATCTCTTGAGATAAAGAACTGTTAAGTGAGAAGCTACCGATACCGGGTGAGTATTAATTGAGCCACCCAGTTTCTGGTTAACGGACACACACTCTGACGCACTACCTGTTACGGAATGTTACCGCTCTTCGTTACTGAATCGTTTTGCGGCTAGGGCAGTGAGTTACAGTGACAAGGGTCTTTATTTATTGTAGGTTCTAGATGCCCGTTCACAAAATTCGTTCTGTAAAAGAATACACAATAGTAAGTGAGTCAGGTGAGGAGTCTTGAGAAGAAGAAAGCCTGACTCGTAACAATGCAGCTTTGTGCAAACAGAATTTAAAATGGTTTGACTCCTGTCTCCTGACTTCTTCCTTCAGTAAAAGATTATGTTGAATCAATTCCGAGTTCGCTATCCTAAAGGCAGCCTTATTGGTGAGTTAGTCACGATTGATCGCGGTCAATACATCGTGCGCTGCTTGATTCAAGTTGAAGGCACGACATTGGCAACGGCTCTTGCGGCTGCTGAAACAATTGAGTTGGCAGAAGATAAAGCTAGAAACCGAGCGTTAGTGGCTTTGGGGATCGACCCGACAGCCGTCAATGGCAGCTTAAAGTCCTCAATCGCTCCTCAAGAGGTGTCAGTGTTGCCCCAACCCACTCCTCCGGTTACTACTGCATTCTCACCAGAAAGCCTAGAACCAACTCCATCCCATGAAGTTTCATCCAGTCCCAGCACCAGCAGTGTTACGAGTACTTCTAAATCAGAATCAAAGCGCAAGAAAAAAACCACACCAGTGGTAATACCCCCAGAGGGTGACGATGAAATAACGGTGACGGAGGAGTTTTCAGTCCCTGAGATGAAGCCATTACCCGAGGAGGTGGAAACCCCGGTGATGGCAGAAACTGACTTGTTTGAGCCTACGCCTGATTCAATTCCAGCCCCATCGTTTTCTGAAAGTAAATTGGATAGCGATACAAGCAGCCAGCCAACACCTGAAAATCCTGTTGACTTCTCAGAAATTATTGCCAGAACCAATGTAGAACTGAAGCGTTTAGGTTGGACGCAGCAGCAAGGACGCGATTATCTGGTACAAACCTATGGAAAGCGATCGCGTCAGTTGCTAACCGATGAGGAGTTACTCGACTTCCTGCATCATCTAGAATCTGAACCGACACCGGATTCGGATTAAGAGTGGGAGCGGAGGAGATGGGGAG